>CAYSXF010000230.1:0-6742 GCA_964434815.1 uncultured Lentisphaeraceae bacterium | reverse complement strand
GCTGGAGTCCGGACCGGCTTTTCGGCCACCAGATTCCCGGCGATCCCAATTCCACCAGCGACACGCTGAGCACGCAGCACGCCAGCCCATGGACCACAACGTTTGTGAAGGAGGGCAGCGGAGGCATCACGACCTACGGCGCCAACGCCGCCAGCGCCGCCCTTTTTAACGCCGTCTATGCCGACGACAAGAACTGGGGCATCTGCGAATACAATCCCATGTCCACGAACGTCACGGCTAATCTGAACGCGCTCAACGCCGTCTGGAATGCCAAGGCGCATTTGCTCTGCCCCTACGAGTGGTACGGGCAACCCTCCTACGACATTAAGGGGCAGCCTTTTATCACGGCGCTCCAGCAATTTGTCAGCGGCCACAGCAACGACGCATTCACGGGCATGGCCGCTTATGAAACCGCGCCTGCCTCGCGCGATGTTATCTGGACCATGAGCTATCCCGACGACGTGGAAGCGGTCCAAGGCTTGAGCAGCCTCGTGTTCACCAACGGCGTTCTCTCAGCCGCCATCACCAACGCGGGCGCGTCCCTCTCGCTGGCGCTCGACGAAAGCCGTCACACGCTCGTCTCCGACGCCTACTGCGCCGCGTCGCTGAGGCTGTTTCTCAGCAACGCGCCCGCCGGACCCGCCACGCTGGAATGGACAGACACCAACAACGCCACCGCGTCCGTCGCCTTCAGCGTGCGGCCGGGCTGGAATCTTTACCGCGTGAACCTGGCCGAGCATCCGTCGTGGCGCGAGAAGCGCATCCGGGCCCTCACGCTCAAGCCGGCGGGCGGCGCGGGCACCGGGCTGCAACTGGACTGGCTGCGGCTGGAGGCTGTGCCCTGCTGGCATTTCGACGACACGAATGAGGTCTACGGCGTGGCGAACTTCACAGGCTGGTCGGTGACGAACGGGCAATTTTCAGGCACGAGCGGCGCGGACGGCTACGTCTACCTCGCGACGGACAAGCGCACCACCGGCGAACACGCGGACCGAGCCTTTATTGACGCTGACTTTTACAAGAAAGCCCGCGTACATATGACGTCGTCAGCGGCGGCCTACGGCCAGCTCTACTGGTGGAGAGGCAACGAAACGCCCTATGCGACGTCGTTTCCCGTGAGCGCAGGCACGCAGACCTGCGAGATCAATCTGGGGTCGGAGACGAACTGGTCGGGCATGATCACGCGCTTCCGGCTCGATCCGGTCAATGCCAACGGCGTCACCTGTGCGGTGTACTTGCTGGCGTTGTCGCCGCTGCTGCTGCCGCCGCGCGCAGCGTATTTCGACACCATCGCCAATTCGCCTAATCCGGTTTTCATCTGGGAGCCTGCCGCTGAACCGGACCACGCGTTGCTGACCTACGACTTCCAACTGGCGACCGATTTCGGGTTCACGAACGTGCTGATGGCAGCCACAGCCCTGAGCGCAACCAACGTGACCTACGCCGGACAAGATCTGGACGGACTCTACTGGTGGCGCGTCCGCTCGCGCGACAGCGGCGGAAACGTCTCGCCGTGGGTGGTGCCGATGCCGCAGTTTGTGCGCGTCTGGAACTGCAACACAACCGACGACTTTACCAGCCTTCACGGCTTTACCAACGTCAGTGCGACCAACGGGGTGTGGACCGCGCTGACCGGCTTCGACCCCTACCTCTATTTCAACACCGGCAGCGGCAACAACGGGCCGGGCGTCAACGCGGACGTCTACAAGCAGATGCAGGTGCGCCTGTGCGTGAACCTACCGGGCGCGTCCAGCACCGCGCAATTTTTTTTCTTCCCGAAGGCAGGCGGCTCGTACTCGGTGAACTTCACCGTGCCGCCGGACGGCCAATGGTACGAGAGAACCGTCGACCTGACCGGCAATACGAACTGGACAGGCTATATGAGCGGCGTCCGGCTCGACCCGACCAGCGCCTCGAATGCGGCCGTGTCCATCGACTGGGTGCGCTTCGTGCCGAGCGGCGCGTTTGCTCCGAACCAGCCGCCGGTGCTGTCAGCGCTGCCTGCGACCACCAATCGCACCGTGATCGCGGGGCAGACGCTCTCCGTCACCAATGCGGCGACAGATGCGGACGGACCGGCTCAGACGTTGACGTACAGCCTCGTCGATCCGCCTGCGGGCGCAGCCATCAACGCGAGCACCGGCGTGCTCACCTGGCGTCCCACCATCGCGCAGTCGCCGCTGGTTCAGGCCATCGTCGTGAGGGTAGCCGACAACGGCACGCCGAGCCTCAGCGCCACCCAAACGCTATGGGTCACGGTCAACCGGCCGTCGCAGCCCGTCATCAGTACAGCCGGGATGAACAACGGCCGCTTCAACCTCACCGTCGCAGGCGACCGCGGGCCGGACTACACGATTCTCGCCTCAACCAATCTCTCCGCATGGACACCGATCTGGATGACCAATCCGCCGATGCCGTCGTTTCTCTTCACCGATATTTCCGCCACCAACTTCAGCCGCCGCTTCTACCGCGTGCTCCTCGGGCCGTGACGCACGCAACGCTCAAGGCCGAGGCCCAATAAAAAGCGCACAGGCAGCAAAGCCCGTGCGCTTAGACATCCGATCCGAGCGGTTACAGCAGTCTGATCAGCGTACCACCTGCGTACATCAGGATGACGTCGCCGTTGGGCTGATACGACACGATCCAACCGGTCGGCAGGTTCTTGGAACTGAATTTGCCCGTGCGAGCGCCCGTGCAGGTCAGGATCGTGTACTGCAAGTGCCGGTTCAGTTGGTTGACGTCCTCTACGTTCAGCGCCAGACCGGACAGGTTGACATCGCCCTTGACGGCCAACACGTCGCACGAACCGTCGTCCGAGGCGTCTACGCGCAAGGTGCCCGTGAGGGTGGCGGCGGAGGTTGCCAGCGTGAGCGTGCCGATGACATTCGTGCCGGCCGGCGCGATCGTGCCGTTCACGGCAAGCGTGCCGTTGGTGACCGTGCCGGATCCGTTCAGGCCGCCGAGCTTCTGACCCGTTCCGCCGAGATCCAGCGTGGCACCGGAGGCGACCGTGACCGCCGAATTGGTCGGGAGCAGGTTGGTGTTGGCCAGATCGAACACGTTCGTCAGGGTCAGCAGGCTGCCGTCGCCGGGATCGGTCAGGGTCTGGAAGTTCGCGTAGGTGAGCTGGTTGCGCCCCAGCCGGTCGAAGCCGATGCCCATGTTGGGCCATGACGTGATGTTTCCGACTGAGCCGCTAGCCTCCCCGAGGCGCAGCTCGAAGGTGTTGACTCCGGCCAACACGGTCGCATTGCTGATGACTTGTGAGCCGGATGCCGAGTTTTGGAGCACGTTCACGCCATTGATCATGATCCGGGCGTAGTCGTCAAACCCCTTATAGAACGTCCACGTCTCGTTTGTCGCGGAATTGTTCCACAGGTAGCCTGTGTAGACATACGTGGTGTTGTCGGGCCAAATGCCGCCCGCGTCAGCTGCTGAATAGAACCACATGTTGGCGTAACGCGTCGACAGCGACGTGGCGGTCTTGGTATTAGCGGTCGTCAAGTCAAAGGCATTACCCAAGATACGGCCCTCGTATAGACCGGGCTGACGTCCAACCAAACGTAACGTGCCGCCGTTGATCGCGGTCGCTCCCGCATAGGTCTGCGCCACAGCCACTGTCAGCGTGCCGGTGCCGCTCTTGGTCAGCCCGTTCGCGCTGACGAGCTGAGCCTGAACAAGGCCGTTGTCGGCGCCCTGCAGGGTCGGGGTCACGACCTTGCCGTTGACGATCGACCCGCTGATCAGGGTGATTGAACTGTTGGTGATGGTGTACCCGTTCAAGTCGAGGATGCCGCCAGCAACGGTGATGGCTGCGTTGGTCGGCAAGGCGTTAACCACGCCCAGCCGGAGCGTGCCGTTGCTGATCGTCGTCATACCGCTGTACGTGTTCACGCCGGAGAGCGTCAGCGAACCAGCGCCGTTCTTGGTCATTCCACCCGACGCGACAGGGCCTGTCGAAACCGTGTCAAGCGCCGGCGCGGTGCCGCCGCCGCCCGTGAACGACACCGAGGGCACGCCTGAATAGCTGTAACCCGGACTGGTGATGGTGACGCCCGTCACCTGCTGGCTGAGGGGGTCAAACTCGGCCACGGCCGTCGCGCCGGTCCCGCTGCCACCGGTGATGGCAACCACCGGCCGGCCGATGTAGCCCGTGCCGTTGGTCAGCACGGGAATGTAGGTGACGCCGCTGCCGACCGGCGCCAATAAGGGCTGCGAGATAGAGACATCCTGGCCGGCGGTGTCGATCGTCGCTCCGTTGGCGTAGACCGTGGCCCGGTCGATGGAGGTGCCGCCCAGCAACAGGTAGCCGTTGTTGTTCGCCTTGAGCGTGCCGCCGTTAAAGTTCACCAGCGCCAAGCCCGCAGCCTGGGTCGCCTTGATCTTGGTCGCCTGCACCGTTCCTCCGGAAAGGATGTTCAGGACGGCCGTGGCGGACGCGCTGGTCGAGGACTTGATCAGATCCAGTTCTGTCGATGTGCCTGCAGAGCCAAGCAAGCCTCCGTTAGCCACGTTGATGATGCCCGTGCCGTAAGCGGTACTCGAGTAGAAGAAGTGTGCGTTCGCGCTATTGTTCGGCATCACCATGCTGCCGCCCAGAATATTGAGTTCAGCGCTCTGGCAACCCGAGTAGGCGCGGTTAAGCTGGAAGTACGTGGAGTTCGTGACCGCGCCCCGCATGACGTCCATGACGCCGTTGCCGTTGTACGCACCGCCGATGCCGGTCTCCCCCATCGTCAGCGGAACTGTCGTGTCATGCCGGTAATAGCCATAGCCGCCCGGATTGAGCCCGAGGACGAAGTTCGTCACGCTCGTACCACCCGCCACAACAAGCGAACCTTGGTTGTAGAGCGCTCCTGCTGCGCCGTTTGTGATACCCATCACCAGCCAACGGTTGGTGACCGCAGCCCCGCTCTCAATTTTAAGCAGCGCGTTGGTGAGCTGAGTGCTGCCGACCACCATATCCGCCAGCGAGTGACTGATCAGGCCGCCGCTGGCAAGCCTGAGCGTACCGCCTGCAACCGTCGTTCCGCCGGTGTAGCTGTTCGCGATGGCGAGGGTCACCAGATTGCTGCCGGCCTTGACCACGCTGATGGCGCCGGTAATCCCGCCGCTGCCAGCCAGGGTATAACTGTAGGTCGCGTTGCTGAACGCCACGCTGGCCGGAGCGACGAAGTTGTTCAGCGTCACCACGGTGTTTGTGGTGATATACGTGTCATCGAAGATCACCCGGTCACCTAGGCCACCCGCGAGCGATTCCTGATAGCTCGTCGGCGCGGGCACGTTGTCCTTCCACACCGTATTGGTACTGTTGTTCAAATCCCAGATGCCGCTGCCCGCCGCCCCTGTACCCCACGTAAGGGCTGTCGGATTGCCGGTCAGATTCAGATTCAGGGTTTTTCCGCTCCAGGACAGGGTGCTACCGCTGTAGCCGCCGAAGACGGTCAGAGTCGGCAACGACACATTCGTGTAGGCGGTCCCGGCCACTGTCAGCAGCGGGTAGGTGCCAGCCGCGACGCTGCCGAGGTTGTCCAGATACACCGTGACGACCGGGTTGGTGGCGAAGGTCGCATTGCCCGACACCTGGAGCGGCGCGGTTGCGGCGCTGGGCTGCACGCCGAAGTAGAATTCCAAACCGGGAACGTCCGTCGCAGGCGAGACCGCATTGGTGGTCAGCAGGCTGGCGCACGTCCAAGTCCCGTTGGCGGCGGCGCAGAGCACGCCCAGCTTGGCAGCGGCGCCCGCGATGCCGCTGGACTGCAGCGTCACGGCGCTACTGGAGGAAGAGCCGCCAGAGACGCCCAGAACGCGGCCGTTATTGACGATCGTGGCCGTGGTGTACGTGTTCACGCCAGCCAGTTTCAGCGTGCCGGGCCCCCGCTTGGTCAGCGTGTAGTTGCCGCCCACCGCTCCCAGCGTCAGCGTGCCCAGGCCCGTGCCGTTGTTGCCCACGTCAAAGAACGGCGCGGCGGTCAGCGTCGTCGCACCGAACGTCAGGCCGAAAGGCGAATTCGCTTTGACGTTCGCGCCGTTCGTCACGGTCAGGGTATACGCTCCGATGCTCAGCGTGCCCAGCGTGTGCGTGAGGCCGTCGCTGGCGGCGGTGGCCCTGTCGGACTGGATGACCGTGTTTCCGCCGACGGTGGTGTTGTGAGCGTTGACGGTGGTGTCGATCGCCAAGTCCGTGATGCCGCCGTTGAGCTGGAGCGACGATGAGGCAGTGCCCAGCCCGGCCGCGTTGCCAACCTTGAGCGTGCCGGCCGAGAGCGTCGTCGTGCCGCCGCCACGGCTGCCGGCCGTCCCCAAGAACAGCATGCCGCTGTTCGACTTGGTCAAATTGTAACTGCCGCCCAGCGCGCCCAGCGTCAGCGTGCCGAGGCCGGTGCCGTTGTTGGGCACGTCAACCGTCGCGGTGTTGGCGGACAGCGTCGTCGCGCCGAACGTGACGCCGTAAGGCGAGTTGGCATTCACATTCGCGCCTGTGTTCACGCTCAGCGTGAGGTTGCCGATGCTCAGCGTGCCAAACGTATGGGTCACGCCAGCCCCGGGAGTGACGCGCCCGGCTCTCAGCGTCGAACTGCCTGACATGGTGACGTTGTTGTTGAAAACCAACCCAGCATCGTTCTGGAACTCAAGCGTGCCGGAGCCCAAGGTCGTGCCGCCGCTGTAGGTGTTCACGCCCGAAAGGACCAGATACTGTCTCTTATACACATCTCCGAGCCCACGAGACAGGCAGAAATCT
>CAYSXF010000229.1:1669-6750 GCA_964434815.1 uncultured Lentisphaeraceae bacterium | reverse complement strand
TCGCTGGAGGGTGGGGCTCATTCGTGCTACATCCAAGGCGAGATTTCGGATCGCTATGTGCGCGACGGAAAATTCAAAGAGTTGGAGGAGTCGCTGGCCTTCATCCGCAAGCAGGGGCTGCCAGCCGGCATTGGTGCGCACAAGCTGGAGACCGTGAAAGGTTGCGTGGAGCACGGGATCATTCCGGATTACTGGGTCAAGACGATTCACCGCACCGACTATTGGTCCGCGCGTCCGGAAGGCCCGCGGCACGACAACATCTGGTGTGAGAACCCCGAGGAGGCTGCTGCGTTCATGGAGAAGCAGGAGCAGCCGTGGATCGGGTTCAAGGTGCTGGCCGCAGGCGCCATTCAGCCGCAGGTCGGCTTCCCGTTCGCGTTCAAAAGCGGGGCGGACTTCATTTGCGTTGGAATGTACGACTTCCAACTCGTGGACAACGTCAACCTCGTCAATACGGTGTTAGACGGCAAGATCGAGCGCAAGCGTCCGTGGCGCGCGTAAAAATCAGACTCCACACAACCGGTGCGTTTCGTGTATTCTAGTGCATCAACAAGGACCGTAAGGAGAGTATGAAGAAGAGTCTGTCATTTTGTTCCGTTCTGATCGTGTTGTTGGGCGCGGGATGTTTCAAGCACCATGAGGCTCCGCATCGGCCGGTGACTGTGGCATCGCTAGCGGATGCCGTCGCAAAGAAGGATACGGTTGAGAGGCTGGATCTTTCGGGACAGAAGATCGGGGCGCTGCCGCAGGAACTGGCGACAATGCCCAAGCTGTCAATTCTCCTGTTGCGCAACGGGAAAGACGTTTCTTCTGTGTCGGTGCTGCCCTCGCTCAAGGCTTTGCGGACGCTCGACCTGACATCGGTGAAGCTGCCGTCTGTGCCGGGAGACGTCTTTGCGCTGCCGGCCCTCGAGCAGCTTTACCTCACGGACAACGGTATCACCGCGCTTCCGGCTGCAGTCGGCGGGCTGAAGGCACTGAACTATCTGAATCTGGACCGCAACGAGTTGGCAGCTTTGCCGCCCGAGATCGGCAGCCTCGCCGGACTGCGCTGGCTGCGCCTGAATGAGAATAAGCTGACGGCACTGCCGCCGGAGGTCGCCAAGCTGGCGAAACTGCAGCGCGTCTATCTGCGCCAGAACCAACTCGCGGTGGTGCCAGAGTGTTTGAAGGGCCTGCCGCTGCTGGAGGACATCAGCCTGAGCGGCAACAAGGTCGCGGAGCTGCCTGCATGGATAACGGAGCTGCCGAAGCTGCGCCAACTGGATCTCGACGGGTGCCCGGTCACCAAACTTCCCGAAAAGCTTGACGGCTGGAAGAAGCTGCAAGTGCTCTCCCTTGTGCGTTGCCCGATCGCCGATGCCGAGAAAGCCCGCATCCGCGCGGCGCTACAAGACACCCATGTCGCCTTCTAAAGCCTTGCTCTGCGGCGGGGCGATCGCGCTTGGTATGCCGGTTGTTGGTTCTGTCTAGCATGAACGTCCTTCGCCACATTCTTCCGATTATTCTCTGCTTCGGCTTGCGCCTGCCCGCTGCCGCGCAGAACGCGCCTGCTAAGGATGGAGATGGCCGCACCAATGCTGTGGCCGGTGTCTGCAAATGGCATCCAGGCCACTACGCTTTTGTCCAGTTCAGCGCGCTCCGCGAGGAGCACATTTACAAGAACTTCTGCGGCATCCAGAAGGCCTACACGTGGCGCGAACTAGAGCCGGAGAAAGACCGGTACGACTTTTCTGCGATTCTGTCCGACCTCGCTTTCCTCGGCAAGCGTGACAGACGGCTCGTCATCCAGGTGCAAACTAAGACATTTGGCTCAAAGCAGAATTATTGTCCTAGCTACCTCTCGGGGCCGGATTTCGGCGGCGGCGTCTACAAGACAAGATGGGGGTCGTTCAATCCCGTCATATGGGATGAACGGGTCAACCGGCGGCTCAATGCGCTCTACACCCGGCTCGGCAAAGAGTTGGATCGCGAACCTTATTTGGAGGCGGTGGTGATCCCGGAGTCGGCGGTCACCTTTGACACCGCATCGAGGGGCGATTCACATTACACGGCCGAGAAATACACGCACTGCATCGAGGCTGGCATGCAGGCGCTCAAGGACGCGTTTCCCACCACCGTCGTCATCCAGTATGTCAACATGCCGCCCGAGTCCATCCAAGCCTTGGCCGATTACGCGAGGGCTCATGGCGTCGGTTTAGGCGGGCCGGACATTTATCCGTACGACCCGGTGCTGACGAATCCGCAGCGCGGCGTGTATCGTCTTTACCCGCCGTTGTCAGGAACCGTCCCGCTGGGAGCGGCGGTGCAGCAGAACGACTACACGCAGAAAGCGGCTTTCCGCGGGCCGGAAGGCGAAACGCCGGTCAAAGAGATTTACGAATTCGGACGGGACAAACTGCGCTTGAACTACATCTTCTGGGGCACGCGCCAGGGGCACTTCGAAAAAGTGCAGGCTATGATGGCTGATCCATCCTTCCCGAAGTATCCAGCCGGCGGCCTCTGTGCGGCACGCCCAACGAGCGTTAAATGAAACTGAACGTTCTGGTCCTGCTATCGGCGGCGTGCGGCATGTGTCTTGGAGCAATGGCGGCTGAGTCGAAAGCGCAGCAGCCTCGGCGGGTGTTTATCTCCGGTTACGATGCTGACGCGATGGAGCCTTTCGTCACTCGTGATGGGCGCTATCTGCTTTTCAACAACTTGAACGGGCCGACGACCAACACGGATATTCATTTCGCCGCGAGGCAAGACGACTTCACATGGCTCTACCGGAGTAAGGTCAGCGGCATCGCCACGGCTAGCCTCGAAGGCTGTCCGACGATGGATCGCGCGGGGCGGATGTTTTTCGTTTCTCCACGGAATTATCCGCAGACGCTCTGCACGATTTATAGCGGTCGGTTTCGGGACGGTCTGGTCACCGATGTGCAGGCGGTGGAGTCAATCTCCCGCAAGAGGCCGGGACTTGTGAACTTCGATGTGGACGTCAGCCCGGATGGCACCACGCTGGTTTTCGTGGACAGCCGCTTTCTGCCCCTTGTTGGCCCGTTATTCGCAGACCTGGTCATTGCCCAGTGGGACGGCACCAGATTCACGCGAGCCCCTGACAGCGCGCGGATCCTGACTCAAGTGAATACGGTCAGCTTGGAGTATGCCCCGACGATTTCCTCCGACAAACGAACGCTCTATTTCACCCGCTTCAGCCGCGTCTTTGGCTATAAAGGCCCTCAAATCTTCCGCGCCGTCCGCCCGTCGCTGAGTGCCCCTTTCGGCAAGCCCGAGCACGTCGAAGGCCTGGGCGAGTTTGTCGAAGGGACGGCGCTCAGCCCGGATGAGCGGCTGCTTTATTTCCACCGCAAAGACGGCAAGAGATTCAACCTCTATGCGGTTCCGGTCAGGTGAGCGACCAGCCGTTCTGATAGGGCTGACGCAGCAAGGCGTCGGCTTCGGGGACATTGGTGATACGTGCGGCGGCGGCATCGTATTCGAGCTGCTTGCCGGTGCGCAGGGCGATATCGCCTAGCAGAACGAATTCGGTGAGCGGCCCGGCCCAGTCGAACGCGCAGCCAGCGGGCTCGCCTCCTTTGCACGCGGTGAGCCACTCGCCCCATGTGCCAGCGCGGCGCGGCAGGGTTTGGGGGACAGAGGCGAATTTCTCGGCGCGCACCGGGTCGACGATCTTCTCGAACACCATCTTCCCCGCGTCGCCGATGTAGAGAACGCCCTCATCGGGCAGTTCCCCAACCATCTCCCGGGGGCGCGGCGGCCGCAGACCGCCGTCGTACCAGACGACGCGCATTTCGGGCAGCCCTTCGCGTGCGGGATAGTCGTAGGTCACGATAGATGCGAGCGGGAAGGACTCGCTGAAACGCTTCGAGGTGGAGGCCGAGACGCGGGACGGATAGCCGAGTTTCAGAGCGCGGTAGGGGGTGTTCAGATAGTGGCAGCCCATATCGCCGAGCGCGCCTGTGCCGAAATCCCACCAGCCGCGGAAATTGAACGGGTGGTAGACAGCGCGGCGGCCCCAGTTCTGCGGGGACATGTCCGGAATCGGATTGCCCTCGGGCCACTCGCCCTTGAAGGGCCGCATCGGCGCGGGGCCGATCCACAGTTTCCAGTCGAGCGTGTTCGGCACAGGGTCTTCGCCAGCCGGTCGGCTGGGCATTCCTTGGGGCCAGACGGGACGGTTGGACCAGACGTGGACTTCGCGCACGGTGCCAATAGCGCCAGCGGCGATGAGTTCGCAGGTGCGGCAGCCCTCTTCGCCGGTGTTGGGGCGCGCGGTGACCTGCGTGGCCGTGCCCGCGACTTTGGCGGCTGCGAGCACGGCGCGGCACTCTTCGACGCTGTGCGTGAGCGGCTTGACGCAGCAGACGTGCTTTTTCGCGCGCAGGGCGGCCAGCGTGATGACGGTGTGGGTGTGGTCCGGCGTGCCGCAGTACACGGCGTCGATTTTGTTGCCCTCGGTTGCGAGAAGATCGCGGAAATCACGGTAGCGGCGCGCCTGCGGGAAGACATCGTAGGTCTTCTTGGCATAAACATCATCTACGTCGCACAGGGCTACGATTTGGAAGCCGGTCTTGTCGCACTCTTTCAGTTGCGAATGGCCGATGCCGCCAACACCGATGCCGGCGAGCGTGATTTTTTCGCTGGGCGGCGTATGGCCCTCGCCGCCTAAGACATGGCGGGGCACAATGGAAAAAGCGAAGGCTGAGGCTGCTGATGCCTTCAGAAAGGTGCGCCGAGTGGCAGTCGCGGTATTTATCATAATCTCCCCTTTGTTGGTCATTGGTCAGTGGTTAGTGGTCATTGGTCAGTGGTCATTGGTCAGTGGTCATTAGTGACTGGAGATGGTCGTTCGCGCTCAAGATCCGAGCATGGCTAGTTGTGAAGGAGTCTGCAACCACTCAAGGCCGGCGCAGCGCCCATAGCGCAAAGACACCATGGCCAAAGCGCACACGCCGCCTTTTTCGAAATTCAGCGCCAGGTCCTTAGTTCCTGTCAGCAATAAGGATGACAGTTCGCTCAAGAAAGGTTCGTGCCCGACGCAGGCCATATTCTCTGTCTTGGGGTAACGACTATTG
>CAYSXF010000229.1:0-1659 GCA_964434815.1 uncultured Lentisphaeraceae bacterium | reverse complement strand
CTTGAGGTTGTCTTCATTCAGTTGGAACGCGTCAGCCAGAAGACCGGCAGTTTCTCGTGCGCGGACATAAGGGCTGGTGAGAATGAGATCCGGTCTCACATCCAGCCGGGCCAGGCCGCGTGCGATCTTGCGCATTTGCGCCCGCCCATTGTCAGTGAGCGGGCGCTGGCTGTCGGGCCGGATTCCGGGCTCTTCGGCGATGGCGTGCCGGACGAGGTACAGGATCATGTTTTGTCTCCCAGGGCAAGGGCTGGTCTGGCCGCGGCCGCCACAATTTCAGCAGTTCCCCTTTGTCTTTCATAAAAGCAGCAATCGCGTCGGAGTTGCGTTGCTCATAATGACGTCGGACAAGCTTCGGCAAGAGCGTTTCCTCCCGCTCCTCGAAATCAGTTAAGGCTCGAAGGAGAACTTCCGCATCCTGAATGTCGCCCATCATGTTTTGGCAGTCGCGCACCTTGATCAAATTTACGGCGGGAGCGGTTTTCGAAAGGGAGTTGATGATCTCGAGTGTATAGCGAAACTTCCGGAATGCGACGCGCGCGCGGTGAATCGTGGTGGGTTGTGCAGGATCAATACGCGTGTAGCGCAACAAAGCCGAGCTGTAGGTGTCGTCCGCAGCCTGTAGGATACGCTCGCTTAAGCCTGCGCGGGTGTCTCGATCCGTTAAGCCCAAACGGACTTTTTCAAGATGTCGGTTCAGTCTGCCCGGATACGCTGACCCGACGAGTCGGCTTGCAGCCCGCAGCAGGCGGCGTTCGCGCTTTAGAAGGTCGTGCTGAAAAGGCCTGAGTCCGGGCAAGGAGCCGATTGTTGCGGAGATCTCGGCCAGCATGACTTGTGTGTCTCTCAAGTCGTCGAGGCCGCCGAGTAGCGCTTTCAATGCAGAACGGACTTTTTTTAATAAAGGATGTGGCGCAACGGTGCGGACGAGTCCTGCCAACGCCAGCAGGCGTCGGGCTGCCACGCGCAAATCGTGGACAGCCTCCACGGACAAAGAACGGCGGCCGGCCTTCAGTCGCTTGCGGTACTTCTCCAGGCAGGAATCCAGAGATTCAAGAAGGTGTGCTTGCGCATCCATTTACAGCTCATTGTTGCCGTTCGAAATAGGGTAGGCGGGCGAGGGGCACATCGATGGTCTTTTCGGAGGGGCCGGCAATGACACTGCCGTCGTCAGCTTTCCACGTGCCTTTCGGAAGCAGGACTTTGCGTGAGGCGCCTTGAGTGACCATGGGCGCCACGAGCAAATCGTCGCCCATCATGAACTGATCTTTGACGTTCTCGTAGCCGCCTTCGGGAAAGACATAGGCCATGTGGCGAAGGATCGGCTCGCCCGAGGCGGCGCTCGCTTCGGCCAGTTTGAGGATGCGCGGCGTGAAGCGCATGCGCAGGGCCACGGCTTTCTTCACGGCGTCGAGATGCGCGGCGTCCAGCACGCGCCACGGCGCGACTGAGAACTGCATCATGGGCGCGAGCGCGTGGGTCTGCGCGGAGCGGACAACGAGGTCTTGGTCGATGGTCTTGCTGTCCAAGAACGACTGGAACTCGCCGCCGCCGATCATGTCGGGGCAGACGAACGCATAGCCAAGCAGTCCGGCCGCAAGCAGGTCGGGGACCTGTCTCTTATACACATCTGACGCTGCCGACGAATAGAGAGGTGTA
>CAYSXF010000228.1:0-6750 GCA_964434815.1 uncultured Lentisphaeraceae bacterium | reverse complement strand
GCCCCGGCCAGGTGCTTGCGCTCGACCCGAAACCTCGCGCGGGCTTGGTTTTCTCGGGGGTTTCGCTGATGACGCCCAACAAGGCCGAAGCCATCCAGCTCGCCGGCCTGCAAGGACTGGAGGTTCAGAGCTTTCCGAAAGACAGGGTTGCGGCGAGCATCCACGAGCGGCACGCGCCGCAGCATCTGGTGATCACCCTGGGCGGCGAAGGCATGCTGCTGTGCGCGGGCGGCAAACCCGGGCGGCACATCCCGACCGCGGCCCGCGAAGTGTTCGACGTCTCTGGAGCGGGCGACACGGTGATCGCCACGCTGACCGCCGCGCTGGCCGCAGGGGCGGACATCGACTGCGCGGCCGCGCTGGCCAATCTGGCAGCCGGCGTCGTGGTCGGCAAGCTCGGCACCGCCGTAGCCGAGCCGGCCGAGATTCTTGCGTATGCCGACCGGGTCGGAGCGCAGTGATATCAGCGAGGCAACAACGGCTAGGCGGGTGGAGAGAACGAACGTTATGACGGATATGTACGACTCCCGCGCGGCCCTGTTTCTGGACCGCGACGGCACCATCATCCAAGACGCCGGGTTTCTGAGCGATCCGGCGGGCGTGGTGCTGCTGGAGGGCGCGAAGGCGGCCCTTCACCGCGCGATCCGGACGCACCGACTTTACCTTTTCACCAATCAGAGCGGGATCGGGCGCGGATTCTATACGCTGGAACAGGCGCGGGCGGTCAATGCCCGCATGGAGGAGCTGCTGGAGCTGCCACCTCCCGGTTTTTCGGGCGTGTGCATGGCGCCGGAGGCGCCGGAGGCTCCCATGGTCTACCGCAAGCCCTCGCCGCGGTTCATCTTGGAAAGCATCCGGAGCGACGGACTTGACCCCGCGCGGTGCTGGATGATCGGCGACCGCCTGAGCGATCTGCAGGCCGGGGTCAACGCCGGAATCCGTACCGCCCTCGTCCGGAATCCTGACCATTTCAAAGAGGAGACGCGGCGCTTCTGTGAGGCGCATGCGCTCCCCGTGTTCGCCTCGCTCGCCGAGGCCCTCGAAAAAGCCGTCTAAAAAAGGTGCATTTCACCCTTGCGCCGCCGCGGCCAAATACGCTATTCTCTTCCCTCCGTATCCCGGAAAGGCTTAGAGTGTTATGAAGAAGGATATCCATCCCAAGTACGAAGACGCGACGATCACGTGTGCGTGCGGCAATGTGATTGCCACGCGTTCGACCAAAAAAGAGATGACCGTCAACACGTGTTCCGCCTGCCATCCCTATTTCACCGGGCAGCAGACGATGATGGACACGGAAGGCCGTGTCGACCAGTTCATGAAGCGTTACAGCATCAAGAAGGCGTAGCTTGATCGCAAAAAGACGGGCCGGGTGTCGCAGCCTCACAGTGCTTGCGAAATCCGGCCCGTTTTCTCTTTTATGATCGATAAAGCGCAAATCCAGCGGGTGCTGGACAAGATTTCCGCCGCAGAGGCGGCCTTGTCAGCGCCGTCCGTTCTCGGTAACTCTAAGGTTTACCGTCAGAAGGTGCGCGAGCACGCCGCGCTGAAAAAGCTGGAAGCGGTGGCGAACACCTATTTCAAGGTGCTGGGTGACCTTGAAAGCAATCGCGAAATGGCAGCCGACTCCGCAGGCGACCCGGAGCTGGCCACGCTGGCCCGCGAGGAGATCGCCGGTCTTGAATCCCGTCTGCCCGATGCCGAGAGCGCGGTTCTGGCCGCGCTTTTGCCGGCCGAGCCGGCCGACGCCCGCAACGCCGTCTTCGAGATCCGCGCGGGCACGGGCGGCGAGGAGGCCGCCCTGTTCGCCGCTGTGCTGTTCCGCATGTACGCCAAGTTCTGCGACAGCAAGGGCTGGAAGATCTCCGTCATCGACGCCAACGGCACCGAACTCGGCGGCTACAAGGAGATCGTCTTCACCGTGATCGGCGAGGGCGCCTACGGCACCTTTAAGTTCGAGAGCGGCGGCCACCGTGTGCAGCGGGTTCCCGAAACGGAGGCACAGGGCCGCATCCACACCTCGGCCGCCACGATCATCGTCTTTCCCGAGGCCGACGAGGAGGACGAGATCGATATTCCGGAGAGCGATCTGCGCGTCGATATCTTCTGTGCGGGAGGCCACGGCGGCCAGGGGGTCAACACCACCTACTCCGCGATCCGCATTACGCATTTGCCCACCGGGCTGGTGGCGCAGTGCCAGGACGAGCGCTCTCAGCACCGCAACAAGGACAAGGCGCTGGCCGTGCTGAAGTCCCGCATCCTCGATCAGCGCCGCCAGGCGGAGGACGCCAAGCTGGGCAAGACCCGCCTGGATCTGCGCGGCTCGGGTGACCGAAGCCAGCGCATCCGCACCTACAACTTCCCGCAGAACCGCATGACCGACCACCGGGTGAACCTCACGCTGTACAGCCTCGACCGGATTGTGGAGGGCGACCTCACCCCGCTGCTCAGAGCGCTGCACACCTACGACTTGGATCAGCGTCTCGAAGCAGAACTGGGCGTCACGCGCGCTTAAGCTTCAGCCTCAGTCTTTTTTATCCGCGTCAGGTATGACGGAGATGATTCCCTTGCGCTTGTTGCGCTTGGTCAGGAAGTGGTGGGTCAGCACGAGGGCCAGCACGATCGCACCGAAGACCGCTGCCTGCAGCCGCTTGTCGCGCAGATAGGGCATCAGCTCCTCGGCGATGAAGCCGGCCACCTTGATGAAAATAAACGACTGTACCATCGCCGCCAAAAACAGCAGCAGCAGAAAGCGCGGCAGGGGGAAACGGATCGCGCCGGCCGTCACATAGGACAGCGTGCGCGCGCCGGGGATGAACCGGGCGATCATGACGGCTTTGATGGCGTTCCGTTTGTAATAGTCCTCCATCCACGTCAGCCGCGCGGGATCCACCCAGCGGCGGCGGAAAAGAAAGAGCGTTGCGTATCTTCCGATAACATACAGGCCCACGTCGCCGACGATGCCCCCGAAGGTCATCGAGAAAAACGCGACCCACCAGCCGACATCTCCGTCTGCCACCAGCAGACCAACGCCGACACGCGCCGCGTCTTCGAGAAAACAGGTGCCCACCACGATGAGCAGGGCTTGCAGCCAGATGTGGTTTGACAGGTTCTCACAGATTTGGATGAATAAGTCTTCGATTACGGGGCCTCGCTCGCTTCGTTCTCGTCGTCGGCCGGCTCCAGCTCAAGCTGCTGCGCGGCCTCGATCTCCGGGAGCGCCTCGACGGACCGCAACTTGCGGTTCATGGCGCGCGTCCGGAGTTCGGCGTTTTTCAGGATGCTGTCCACATCTTCGATCCGCTTCAGTACTTTCTCAAAAACAGCGCCAAACTTCAAGAACTCACTTTTAACAGCGCCCAGCACCCGCCACACCTCGCTGCTGCGTTTTTCGATGGCCAGCGTGCGGAATCCCATCTGGAGGCTGTTCAGCAGCGCGGTCAGGGTGGTCGGCCCGGCGACGCTCACGCGGCAGGTCCGCTGGATCTCATCCACCAGGCCGGGCCGGCGCAGCACTTCGGCGTAAAGCCCCTCCGTGGGCAGGAACAGGATGGCGAAGTCCGTCGTGTAGGGGGGGGCCAGATATTTGTCGCGAATGTCCTTGGCCGAATCCTTGATGCGGCGCTCCAAGGCTCGGAGCGCCTGCTCCACCCCCTCTTTGTCCGCCCGGTCGGCCGCGGCTTGGAGTCGCTCGTAGTCCTCTTTCGGGAATTTGGAGTCGATCGGCAGCCAGACCGGGGTCGCGTCGTCCGCCCGCCCCGGCAAGCGGACCGCGAACTCCACCAGTTCCTGAGCCTTGGGGTTGGTCTTGACGTTCACGGCGTACTGGTCGGGGGTCAGGGTCTCGGCCAGGATGGCGCCGAGCTGGAACTCGCCCCAGGTGCCGCGGCTCTTGACGTTGGTCAGGACGTTCTTGAGATCGCCGACGCCGGTCGCGAGCTGCTGCATCTCGCCCAAACCCTTAGCCACGTCCTCCAGGCGCCGGCTGACCAAGGCGAAGCTCTCTCCCAGCCGTTTCTCGAGGGTGTCGTGCAGCTTTTCGTCCACCGTCTTGCGCATCTCTTCCAGCTTGGCAGTATTGTCGGCCCTCACCTTCTCCAGCTCGCCGGAGACCGTCAGGCGGATGCCGTCGAGCTGGCTCCGCATGGCCTCGGCCTGGCGGCGGAGGTTATCCCCCTGCTCCAGGCGCTGCTGCGAGGCGTTTTCGGCGAGCGAGCGCGTCAGGGCCTCCAAGCGCTCGCTGAAGAGGCGGAGCTGCTCGCGCTGCGCCTCGCCGAGCTGGCCGAGCCCCCGTCCGGCGGTCTCGGCGGATTCGCGCAGGCTGCGGCCGACTTCCTCTCGCAGGGCCCGTGCGTCGGCGCTGCCGGTCTCGCGGTTGCGGGCGAACTCCTCGCGCAGGAGCGCGTCGAGCCGGCGCACGTCGTCCTTCCCGGCACGGTTTCGCAGCAGGGCCAGAACCTGCAGAACGGCCACAAGGGACAGAAGACCCCACACAATCAACGATTCCGGCGCGAGCGACACACAGCCTCCATACCTAAAGGGTATCCAAACTGAATAACCTCTCCATTATCCCATGAAACCCCTGCCATCTCAAGCCTGCATCGGTAAAAAAAGGCGGCTGCCGGGAAGGGCGGAAGGGCATGGAAAACCGAGGGTACAAAAAAAGGGAAAAATCCCCATTTCGCACTTGCAACCCATCCCCCTTTTGTCATATCCTATGCATACAACGAAAGAATGGTCTTGCCCGATGGCATGGGAAACGGGTGTTTTCCGGTCATTGACAAGATTTTGAATGTTTGACAGTTAACCGCTAAAAGCACTGATAGGAGGGTTTCTTAAATGAACCTGACTTCAAAGCGTATGCTACAGTTTATCGTGGGTTGCGCGGGCGTTTGTGCGCTCTCCGCTTTCGCCACGCAGACGAAATGGGTCGAAGACACGTTCGAGGACGGAACGGTAGGACAATCGATCGGCACATATAAGCAGGTCGTGACGGGTGGGTCGAACCAATACACCAACTACGCGTGGATCGCCGCCAATGGCGATCTGTCCGTGATTGCAACCAACATTGGAAGCTACGCGGGCACACGCCCCAGCACCAATGCGGTTCAGTCGAACCAGGTGCTGAACCTCTCGACCGAGGGACAGACTCTGACGCGCAATTTGGGCGTGACCAACTACTTCTTCACGGGCGATCCCGTCTATGTGGACACCCTGATCAAGTTCACCCCCAGCGAGGACAATCCCACGATCAGCGACTCCAATGTCAAGGCTGCCGTGTTCGTGAACGTCTCTTCGAACCTGGTTGTGTACCATGGCGACTTTTCACTCGCTTCGTTCTCTACGGACGTCGGTCTGCATGTTGACCCGACCGCTTGGTATCGTCTGACGATCCTGTTGGGTAAGTTCGGCGGTGGTGCGTATTCGGGATTCCAGGTTTTCGTGAACGGGACCGCGATCACCAACGGGGTCGCTTATAACGAAGACGGAAGTCAGCCCGGAACGTGGTTCGTGAACGGCTCCTCTGACAAGACCCTCTCTGCCGTCGCCTTCCAAGGCACCGGCATGGTGGATGATCTGGTTGTGTCGTCCATGGCCAACGGCTTCGGAACGCCTGCCGCCATCCTGCTGACGCTGTCGTTCGACAGCACGAAGTTGGGTGTGCAGTTCAGCAGCACCGCTGTCACCAACGGCGGTACGGTTGTGGCTGGTTCTTCGGTCACGATCTCGGCGCTCGACTGGTATAACGTCAACGCACCTACTGGTACGGGTGTCACCTTCGACGGAACAGGGCTGCCTGGTAAGTCCTCCACCGGCATACTGTCGGCTCCGGCTGCGACGACGGTCTCGATTACCGCCACCAAGTATAGCAGCGGAACAGTGTCCACAGGCGCTGGCGCCATCGATGCAGCCAAGCTCTCGACTTGGGCATTGGCTAAGGGCGTCGCCGAGAACGCGCTGAGCGGCACGGCTTGGTACAACTCCTACCTGTTCAACGTCGCTACGAACATCAGTCCTGTACTCCGGTTCTCCGCGGTCAGCGCTGACGACACCAATACCAAGGTCGTCATCACGACGACCCCGACGGTTACCTTGAGCGGCATCAACGGCACGCTGAAGACGGTCGTCACGGCTAGCCTGGGCACGCCGTTCGGTGGCACCAATACCGTGTCTGTGAGCGGTGCAGGTGCAGTCGTGACAAATACGATCGCGAATAGTGGCTCCAGCAAGTTCGTCAAGGCCCTCGTCCAGTAGGCAGAACTTAGTTCAGAGCAAGTCTAACGACTGACGAACGGGGGCTCGCGGAAACGCGGGCCCCCGTTGTTTTTGCGTGTTTGGGTTTGCCACAGCCCTGCATACTATGGTATCCTATTACGTACAGTCCGAGTGAGACTTAATAGTCCAGCCGTCTGCGCGAACGATGCGGGTACCGCGTCCGATTCGGCGGGGGCGGACGATGTTCAGAACGACTCTTCTGGAGCGATTTATGCCCAAATTTGCTTATGTCGCCGTTGATTCCGCCGGGAAAGAGTCCCGCGGCACGATCGAAGCCCCCAACCAGGCGCAGGCTGTGGCCAAGGTCCGCGGGCAGGGGCTCTTCCCGACTGCGATCGGCGCCGCCGGAGGCGCGGAGGGTGGCGGTGCGCCCGCTGCGGCCGGAGCGAAGAAACAGCCTCCGGTGGCAGGAAAAAAGGCCGCTAAAGTCCTGTCTCTTATACACATCTGACGCTGCCGACGAATAGAGAGGTGTAG
>CAYSXF010000227.1:0-6752 GCA_964434815.1 uncultured Lentisphaeraceae bacterium | reverse complement strand
GACTGGAGTTCAGACGTGTGCTCTTCCGATCTCCGAAGGAGTTGGCCCTGATCGGAAATTTCACATCGAGCGCCCAGCGCGCCACATCCAGCAGATGCACGCCGTTGTTGAGCGCCTCGCCCGTGCCCCACCGCCAGAACCAGTGCCAGTTGTAAGGCAGCAGATTGTCGCGGTAGTCCGTGCGCGGCGCGGGCCCCTGCCACAGGTTCCAATCCAACTCGGCCGGCGGCGAGACCTTCTTGCCGAAACCGATCGGCTGGCGGCGCCGGGAGTAGAAACACTGGGCGAGAAAAACGTTGCCGATCACGCCCTCGTGGATTTCCTTCACCATCTGCTGAACATTGGCGATCGAACGGCGCTGGCTGCCCATCTGAACGAGCCGGTTGTTCTTGCGGGCGACTTCGACGAGGATCTCCCCCTCGCGCGGATTGTGGCTGCAGGGTTTCTCCACATAGACATGTTTGCCCGCCTTTGCGGCCAGCGTCGCCATAGGCGCGTGCCAGTGGTCCGGCGTCGCGACAAGCAGCGCGTCCACGTCCTTGTCCTCGAGCACGCGGCGGAAGTCGGTCTCGGTCTTCGGCGCAACCCCCTGCTTCTTCTCGACTATGGCGGCAGCCGGGGCGAGATAGCGCCGGTCCACATCGATCACATACTTGAACTCGACGCCGGGCAGCGCCGCAAACTTGTTGATCAGCTCAATGCCGCGCCCGCTGCTGCCCGGCTTGCCGCTGCGCACGCCTGCGACGGCGAGCACAATCTTATTGCCGGGCGACTGGGCCGCGCGCAGCGAACTGCCCGACAAAAAAGTCAATGCCGCTCCGGCGGTCAGGGATGACGCGACGAAATTGCGGCGGGATATCTGCTTGCTCATGCGCTGTGTCTCCTTTTCAGCATCGGCCATGCTGGACAGTTCCTTGCTCATCATCTCCGGGGGCTCGCAGGAATCCGCACCCCCATGCCGTCACGTAACTGACGAAATAAACGAAAAAACCCGACCAGAGCACATCGCTGAACCAGTGCGCGCCTCTGGCCACCCGGATAAACCCCACGGCCAGACCCGCTGCCACACCGATGAGCAGCCAGCGGCGCGCTTTCGACGGATTCTTGCGCCACCAGTAGAAATAACCTGCCATAAAATAGAAGCCAACCGAGGCGTGCCCGCAGGGAAACGACTTCCCTTTGCCCGGCTCACCAGGAGCCCACACCTGGTGAAACGACATGGCCCCGCCATATTCAACAACCTGCGACGGACGGGGACGCCCATAGAAATCCTTGAAAATCGCGTTGACGACCAACCCCGGCCCGAGCGCCAGCACCAGCGCCCAATAGAGTGCCGCGCGGCGCCAGCGGCACCAGCTCTTGCGCCAGATACTACCCAGCAGAATAATCACGCCACCGCTAAATACGGCAATAGCCGGAATAGGAGACAGAGCGTACACCGCTTTGGCTAACAGACTGCTCTGCATAAGCCACCGGCCGGTTTCCCGATTGAAGAACAGGTTCGAGACCTTCACGTCTAAGTTCGTGAACAGGATCAATAGGGTTGCCAGCAAGGCCATCGTCAGAGGCACATAAATAGCCGGCATGTCGGATTTCTGTTTACCCAAAATCATTTGCTTTCCCTGGTTCCAAAATAGAGACAATACCGTTTCGGCTTCCGGCCTCCCGAAGGTATCGTAAGATCCTGCAGCCGAGTCAGGCGGTTAAACCGCGCAGACAAATCTGCAGGCACCTCGCTCCCGCCGGCAACAATCACAAGGGCGTTTGACCCGTCATCAGGCAGCCCAAGCCACAGATCATACTGGCAGTGAACCCCTGGCAGTGACGGCCATTGGTAAACCACCGGCCGGTCGGGATGATAGAACGCCAGCGCCGCAACATGATATCGATGTCCGACGACGATCAAACGGATTTTTTCGGGATGCGGCAACTGATGCTGGATCCGGCCAACTTCCGCTCCGTAAGCCGACCAGCCGGAAATTTCGCGTAGCGGCACAATCCGTGTCAGGTCTAAACCCGTTGATGGAAGGAGCGCCATCGTTACGTAAAATGCAACGCACAGCCCTGCACCGATCGCAATACCCCGCCTAAGCCAGC
Source organism: uncultured Lentisphaeraceae bacterium (assembly GCA_964434815.1). Taxonomy (GTDB): domain Bacteria; phylum Verrucomicrobiota; class Kiritimatiellia; order RFP12; family UBA1067; genus CAYSXF01. Next base: position 4,655 of record CAYSXF010000227.1, on the reverse strand, counting down.
AAAACAGAGCCTTACCCTGCTGGCAACAGACGCCGGCCAGCAAAATCATCCCAGGCAAATAGTATACGAGCGGCCAATTCGGATTGATGCTGCGGTGAAACGAGAATATCAGGAAAAACAGCAGCGGTGGCGCACTGAACAGCAGCAGATAGCGTTCCCGGTCACCAAGCGCCTTCCATTTGCGGAAAAGCAGGGCGAACACGAGAACGATCATGACAAAGGTCACCGGCGTCGCCAGACCAAGCTGGCTTCCAATGAACTCCACCATCTGCGCAAACGCTTTCACCCAAGAAAAGGGCTCTCCGCGCAAATGCGCTGACGTGTGCTGAAAGGTGATCCAGTCGTGTTTTGAATTCCACCAGAGCGAGGGCACCAGAAACAGCATGGAACCCAGCCACGCTCCCCACAGCAAAGGCTCACGGAGCAGGCGTTTCTTTTGGGGAGACAGCAGCAGAAAAATCAGCCCGATCGGAAAAAAGACAAGCATCATTTGCTTTGCGAGCGCCCCAATTCCCCAACACAGCATCAGGGCGACACTCCAGCGGAAAGACGCCTTTTCGCTCAGCCGCCAGAACGAATAGAGCGCGCCACACCAGCAGAGCGTCAGCGGCGCATCCGTGGTCATGCAGATAGTCAACGCGACGTTGCCGATCGTCGCCGCGGTGACACACAGCGCCCAAAAGCCGACCCGCGGCGAGAAGAGCCGGGCGGCGAGAAGATAGATCAGGCTAAGCGTCCCCGTGCCGATCAGCGCAGACGCGGCGCGGATGCCGGCACCGCTGTCAAGATGAGCAATCCGCAGCAGAGCCATAAGCCAGCCGATCAAGGGCGGCTTGCTGTAATAGCCCCAAGCAAGATGGCGGCCCCAGTCCCAATAATAGGCTTCATCTCCCGAAAGATCGAAGGAGTAAACCCATGCATAGACCATTCGAAACAAGAAAATCCCACACAGGAAAACCACAGACCTCTGGTGCCAGCAGCCGTCTTCTTGCGAATGATCGGGACTCATGTTTACGGTTCCTAAGGAACGAAAAAGTTGCGCCATTTCAGGCGGTGCAGGCACACAACCATGACGGTCAGCCTGAAAGAAGTTCACAGGGCTAAAACGATACATGAACGCGGCGTGGAAAACAAGAAAGAAGGCACGCCAACCGGGCTCGCGTCGCTGGCAGTCTCTTCTGAAAAATGCGCGATAACCCACTCTTTTCAGGCAAAACACCGCACCTGTCAACTCGGCCGCGTCAGCGGTTTGGCGCGTCCCTCCAGCACGTCAAGCAGGTGACCGATGATGCGGCGCGGGTAGGCTTGCGGCTTAGAAAAGCTCTCGTCCTGCGCAACCCGCTTGGCCATCGCTTGAATGGACGGCAGCAGCGGCCGGGCGGCCTCACCCAGACGGTCCAGCGCATTGCAGGCTTGCAGCGAACACCAGGGCGAATCTAAGTCCAGCATGGCCTTTTCCAGCACAGGCAAGGCCAGATCCACGCGCCCCTGGCGCGCCAGCGCGTCCGCCGCAGCCACACGCACAAAACCCGAAGGGTCCGCCGAAAGCTTCACCAGCGCAGGTTCGGCGGAGACGGCCCTCTTGCCGAGTATGCCGAACCCGAGCGCAGCCCACCACCGGACCGGCATAGCGGCATCCCCGGCCGCCAGCGTCAAAGCAGGCAGATTTGCCTGATCCTGACCCGACGCCAGCATCGCCGTCGCCAGAACACGCTCCACAGGCCACGCGCCAGAACGCCGGGAGGCGTCATAACCCTCCTCTTCGCAGCCCTCGGGCAACAGTCCGTTGTCGCGGTTCTCGATCATCTGTGCCGTCAGAATCTGCCGCATCTTTGCAAGCTGTTCAGCGTATTCGCCCTTGCCCGCGAGATTCACAACGTTGTCGGGGTCCGCGTTGAGGTCGTACAGTTCGTCAGTCAGCTTGACGCCCCAGAACATCGCGGAGGCAGGCGTCAGTTTGCCCGCTTCGGCCAGGCGCGCCCACGACTGGTAGCCGCGGGCCCGGAACATGTAGCTGAGCGGTTCGACGTAGGGAATCTCGGGACGGAAGTTACGGATGTACAGCCACTGTCCGTCAGTCACGGAACGCACCATGTCGTAGCGCTCGTCCATGCGGTCGCGGCTGCAGAAAGCGTAAGTTCGCGGCGCTACTTTTTCAGCGCCCGCAAACGGGATTCCCTGCATGTACTTGGGCTGAGGCACGCCCGCCAATGCCAGCACGGTCGCCGCAAAGTCAACGAAATGTACGGGAGTTGCGATTCGAGAACCCGGCGCAGCAGGTGCGAGGTGACGCCACTTCGGCGGGAAATAGACGATCAGCGGGACATGCGTGCCGCTGTCCTGCAGAAAGCGCTTGCTGCGCGGCGTGATACCTCCGTTGTCGCCGTAATAGAACACGATGGTGTCTTCCGCCAGTCCAGCCGCTTTCAGCGCTTTGAGCTTCTCCCCGCACTGCCGATCCATCTCGGTGATACAGTCGTACTGGCGGGCGATGTCGCCGCGCACCTCGGGCGTGTCTGGCTGATAAGGCCGCACGCGCACCTTGGCGGGACCGGTCGGCTCGAACCCGAACGTCTTGCTCTCCGGGAAAAGGCAGCTCTCGTGACAGACCTCGTGGTTATAGACGCTGAAAAACGGCGTTCCCGGCGTGGGCCGGTTCTTCCAATCCGCCTTCTTGCCGCACGCGTTCCAGATCGCCTTCACGTCGAACGGCGCGTTGTAATCCGTCTTGGCGTTGTTCGTGGTGTAGTAGCCCGCCTGCCGCAAATATTCAGGAAAGCCCTTGAGCCACGCGGGGATCTTGCCTGCCGCCCGCATGTTCTGAGCAGGGCCGCAGGTGGTCGGATACATGCCGCTGATCAGAGAAAAGCGCGACGGAGCGCACACCGGCATCGCGTAGCAGTGTTCGAACACGATACCCTTTTCAGCCAGCGCGTCGAGGTTCGGCGTGCGGGCCAGCGGGTCACCGTAACAGCCCATAAACGGCCCGTTGTCCTCGCTCACCAGCCACAGGATGTTGGGGCGCTTCGGCTTCTCCTCCGCCGCCGCCCATGCCGCCAAAGGCAAAGCTGCCGCGCACTGTACCAAGAACATTCTACGTGATATTGTACTCATTTCGTTTTCACCTCTTTACTCCACATCTCGGCTCGTGAGGACACTCGCCCTCCATCACGCCCCGAACCCGCTTCACCGCACCTGGAGGGCGAACGTCCTCGTGAGCCGCCGGCACGCACTCGCGGCTCGTGAGGACGCTCGCTCCGTCACACCCCGAACCCGCTTCGCCGCACCTGAAGGGCGAACGCTTGGCCACCGGAGTACCGAAGGCGGGTCCCCGTGGGCCGCCGACTATTCGTGCCTGAGCGCGGTCAGCGGATCCAACTGCGCGGCCTTCCACGCCGGATGCGTGCCGAACGTGATGCCCGTAATCACCGACACCGCCAAGGCGACGATGATCGACTCGGTGGTCACCACCGCCGTGAGTCCCGCGTCACCGCCCATGCGCGAGACCGTCTCGGCGACCGACGCGGTGCCTATACCAAGCCCCACGCCCAAACCGCCGCCGATCGTCGTCAGTAGAACCGACTCGGCCAAAAATTGAAAAAGAATGTCGCGCTTTCTCGCGCCCAGAGCCCGCCGCACGCCGATCTCGCGCGTCCGCTCGAAAATGTTGGCGAGCATGATGTTCATGATCCCGATGCCGCCCACCAGCAGCGAGATCGCCGCGATGGAGGTCATCACGATCGTGAAAATGCGCCGCGTCTTACGCGCGCTCTGCATCAGCTCGTACGGCACCTGAACCTCGTAATCCGCCTGCGTGTGAGCGGCCTTCAGGTAGGCCCGCAAACGGCCCGCCGTGCCGGGTATCGCGTCGATCTCCTTCGCGGCGATGTAAAGAAAATCGTAGTCGACCTGTTCGGCAATGCCCCGCCCCAACCGGAATGTGACGCCGCCCCACAGGGAGCGCGCGGTCTCGATCGGCATGCAGACGATGTTGTTGAATTCGAACTGCCCCGCCAAGCGCCCGCCGCCCGGGCTTTCCATCAGGCCGATCACGCGGAACGACACGTTGCCGATCACCACCGTTTTGCCGAGCGGATCAAGATGCCCGAACAGCTTGCGTGCGGCCTTCACTCCCACCACGCACACCGGATCAAGCACTTTGCCGTCCGTGGGCTTAATGAACCGGCTGCGCCGATCCACCAGCCGGCAGCGCGTCGCATCCAAGAACTCCGGGACCGTCGCGACCGCCTCGATGTCGGTCGTCTGCTGCCCCACTAAGATGTCGCGGCGGACATCCATCACAGGCACCAGCAAGCGCACGTTCACGAACACGTTGCGGACATGATCGAAATCGGCCTGGGTAATCCCGTAGCGCTGGGTGAACGAGCGCGAAGACTGCTGCACGTTGCCTTCGGACGGCTTGATTGAATGCAGAATGATGTTGTCCACGCCCTGCGACTCGATCTGCCGCAGCGCCTCGCGACGGCCGCCCTCGCCGATCGCCAGCATCGCGACGACCGCCGCGATGCCCAACACGATCCCCAGCGTGGCCAGCAGCGAGCGGATCAGATGCCGCGTCAAACTGGCATAAACAGTGACCGCCATTTCGCTGTCTCTTATACACATCTGACGCTGCCGACGAATAGAGAGGTGTA
>CAYSXF010000226.1:0-6753 GCA_964434815.1 uncultured Lentisphaeraceae bacterium | reverse complement strand
TTCGTCGGCAGCGTCAGATGTGTATAAGAGACAGGGCTTGTAGGGGGCGGGGCCAAGCCAGAGGTCGTAGTCGAAGGTGTCCGGCACGGGCTGGGGCTGGAGGTTGGTCATGCCGCTCCAGCCGAACTTGAGGGTGAAGCCGGTGGTTTCCCCTACGACGGCTTTGACGGGCCAGCCGAGCAGGCGGTTCTCCATGATTTTCTTGATGGGCTTGACTTCGGTGCCGAACCCGTAGAAAACGCTCTGGAAACGGAACCACGTGTTGAGGCGGAAAATGCGCCCGTTGGCCTTAACGGCTTCCATGACGCGGCGACCCTCGCCGATGGTGCGCGTCATGGGCTTCTCGCACCAGATGTCCTTGCCGGCCTGCGCCGCCAGGACGGAAATAAGGCCGTGCCAGTGGGGAGGGGTGCAGATGTGGACGATATCGACGTCTTTGCGGGCTAGGATCTCGCGGAAGTCGCGGCAGGTGAAGATCTTTCCGTAGCCGTTTTTGTCAGCCTGCTCGATGCCGTCTTGCACGTGTTTGGCGTCGGGGTCGCAGAGCGCGACGAGGCGGGTGGCCTTGTAGCCGAGGTGGTTGCCCGAGTGGGCGATGCCGCCGAAGCCCACGAGCGCGCGGGTGAGCTGGTTGCTGGGCGCGGTCTCTGATCGCAACACGCTGGCCGGGATAACGGTGAAAGCCGCAAGGGCACCCGCCCTTTTGAGAAAGTCGCGCCGTTTGATGGATTGTGCCATAGTTTTCTCCAGAAGTTATCAGGGTAACCTGGTTGCAAGCTGTCAAACCCCTCTATAAAATACTAAGATAACGTTTCTTTTGAGGGCGTGCAAGCTCTGCCTTGTGTAAACGCTTCGGACGCCATTTATCCCAGCGGCTGGATCGGAGAATTGTTAGATTTAACTTTTCCTTCCGATTTTACTGGCGTTCGCTCAAACAGAAGACTAAGATTCCGCGCAATTTTTCGCGTCCCCGCGTTCGCGTCTTGTGAAAGGTATTGTTGTTATGGCAAACGTTCCTGTGAATCGTGAAACTGTGTTGGAGTTCCATAAAGGCGGCAAAATCGGTGTCCGTCTGACGAAACCGTTGAAAACCCAGAATGACCTGTGCTTGGCCTATACGCCGGGTGTGGCTCATGCGGTGAAAGAAATCGCCGCGAAGCCTGAAACGGTGTTCGATTATACGGCCAAACGCAGCTTGGTGGCGGTCGTCTCGGACGGCACCGCGATTCTCGGTCTCGGCGACCTCGGCGCTGCCGCCAGCATCCCCGTGATGGAAGGCAAGGCCGTACTTTTCAAGGCCTTCGGCGATGTCGACGCCTGGCCGGTTCCAGTGAATCACTGCCGCAAGGACGGTGCGAACACGGGCAAGACGGATCCGAAGCGGGTGATCGAGATAGTCCGCGCGATCGCGCCGATGTTCGGCGGGATCAATCTGGAGGACATCGCGGCTCCGGCGTGTTTCGAGATCGAAGATACGCTGGACGCGGAGCTGGACATTCCGGTTTTCCACGACGACCAGTGGGGCACGGCGGTGATCACGTTAGCCGGGCTGATGAACTATTCTCGCCTGTGCGGCCGCTCGATGGCCGAGATCCGCGTGGTGATGAACGGCGCGGGCGCGGCTGGTATCCGAATCGCCGACATGTGTAAGGCGGCGGGCATTAAAGATCTGATCATGTGTGACACCAAGGGGGTGATCCACTCTGGGCGCACAGACCTGACAGACCACAAGCGGCGCCACTCGTCGGACACGAAAGCGCGTACGCTGCAGGAGGCTCTGGTCGGCGCACACGTCTTTGTCGGCGTGTCGGTCGCCGACTGCGTGACAGCGGACGATGTGCGCGGCATGGCGGATTATCCGGCCATTTTCGCGATGTCGAACCCTGACCCCGAGATCCGGCCTGATGTCGTGGCCCAAGTCATGGGCAACAAGCCCTACGTGATGGCCACAGGGCGGTCAGACTACCCCAACCAAATCAACAACGTGCTCGGCTTCCCCTTCCTTTTCCGCGGCGCTCTCGATGTTCACGCCCGCACGATCAACACGGCCATGAAGGTGGCCGCGTCCGAAGCGCTGGCCGCGCTGGCCCGCGAACCGGTTCCGGCTGACGTGCAGGAGCTTTATCCGCAGGAGAAGATGGTGTTCGGTAACGGGTATATCATCCCGAAACCTTTCGACAAGCGGTTGTTCACCGAGATCTCATTTGCGGTTGCGAAAGCGGCCGTGGAATCCGGCGCGGCACCTGCAGACACGGACTTGGCTGCTATTAAAGCCGGGTTGATCGCCCGCAACGCTGCACGCACATAATAAAAATAGTTCTGCGGGGCTCCTCGTTCTCGCCAAGAAGAGCTGGAGCCCTCGCAGCCAAATATCTCTTAATAGAGTTTAGGTCGAAAATATGCAACATCGAGTCGAACGGGTTCCCGAGGATTTTCATACGACGCGGGTTACGCCTGCTCCGCAACGTGAGCCGGTTCGTGTGGCTGTAACCGGTGCTGCCGGCCAGATCTGTTATAGCCTGCTGAAGCGGATCGCCGTTGGCGAAATGTTCGGCAGGCAAACGCCCGTCATCCTGCAGCTTCTTGAGATTCCCGTCGAAAAGGCCCAGAAAGCGCTGGTCGGGGTTGCGATGGAGCTGGAAGACTGCGCGTTTCCGCTGCTCCAGCAGATCGTCTGCACGGGCGAGCCGGAAGTCGCTTTCAAAGACGCGAACTGGTGCCTGCTGGTTGGCTCGAAGCCTCGCGGCCCCGGCATGGAGCGCGCGGATCTGCTCAAGGACAACGGCCGCATTTTCATCAGCCAGGGCAAAGCCATCGACGCAGCCGCAGCCGATGACTGCCGCGTGATGGTGGTGGGGAACCCGTGCAACACCAACTGCATGATTGCAGCCTCGCAGGCTAAGCGCCTGCCCAAGGAGCGCTTTACCTCGATGGTGCGCCTCGATCAGAACCGCGCCATTTCCCAGCTTGCACGCAAGGCGGATGTGCCGGTCTCAGTGATCGAGCGCATGGTGGTCTTCGGTAACCACAGCCCGACTCAGTTTCCCGATTTCGCCAACGCACTCATCGACGGAGTGCCGGTGCCGCAGGTCATCAAAGATACGACGTGGCTGTGCGAGACCTTCATCGATGCGGTCGGCAAGCGAGGCGCGGACATCATTGCCGCTCGCGGCGTTTCAAGCGCCCTGTCAGCGGCGAACGCCATCATCGACCATGTCCGGTCGCTGAGCACGCCGGGGCCGGAGATCCATTCAGTCTCTGTCCAGTCCCACGGCGAATACGGTTTTGCGCCCGGCGTGTGGGCCGGAATGCCGGTTCGCACGGTCGCTGCCGGAACCTACGAGATCGTCGGCGATTTCGCACACGACGATTTCGCCAAGCAGAAGCTCAGCGCGACGAACGCGGAGCTGGTCAGCGAGCGCGAGCTGGTCGCCGAGATGATGACCGGCGCGGCGGACGGCGCGGCCGCCTGACATCGGGCGCATCTGCGATTTGGTGGCCACCCACGGGAGCAGGGGCGCCCTCGCCCCTGAATGAGACGGGCGTCTGGCGACTTTCGATCGGGGACGAGGGCGTCCCCGCCCCCCGTCGATCAACCGCCTTACATCTGCAATCGATTTACACGGAGGCCACTAGATCGCTGATGCGCCGCCTGACATCGGCTTTGCGGACGCCTCCGTGATGCGGTATGATGGTGGCCTTAATGAACCACCTCCTCTGTGTGCTGATTTTCTGCTTCACCTACTGCGGCATCGCCGTGGGCGGGGTGCCCGGTCTGACCATTGATCGCACGGGCATCGCCTTGCTGGGCGCCATCGCCATGGTTGTGGCTGGCGTCCTGCCGCTCACGGGTGCGATGGCGTCGATCGACTCGCCCACGCTGCTGCTGCTTTTCGGTCTGATGCTGGTTTCGGCGCAGCTGCGCCTGAGCGGTTTTTACACCCGTGCGGCGCTGGCGCTGGGCGGGCTGACCGCTCGTCCCAAGCGGTTCCTGATGCTGCTGATGCTGGTCAGCGGCTCGCTCTCCGCGGTGCTCGTCAACGATATCGTCTGCCTGGCCTTCACGCCTGTCCTGACCGTTGCGGTGCTGCGGGCGCGCCTGAATCCCATGCCGTACCTGATCGGACTGGCCTGTGCAAGCAACATCGGCTCCGCGGCCACGCTGATCGGCAATCCTCAGAATATGCTGATCGGCCAGATCGCGCGGCTGGACTTTGGCCGTTTCCTTGCGTGGTGCGTCTTGCCTGTCTGCGTTGCGATGGTTGCCGCTTACGGCATCCTGCTGTGGATCTACCGCGGCAAAATGGACATGGAGGCAATGACGTTCTCACCTTTGCGGCAGGGACTGGAGTGTCCCAGACCTCAAAATACTGTCGATGGGAGCGTCCCTGTTTCCATGGAAGAGACTTCTTGGCAGCGGCGGAAGGGCTTGCTGGTAGCTGCGGCGGTGGTGGCTCTGTTCTTTACCCGCGTCCCGCGCGAGATGGTCGCTCTGGTGGCGGGCGGTGTGCTGCTGTGCAGCCGGCGCATGGACGCGCGCCGGCTTCTGGGGCTGATCGACTGGAGCCTGATCCTGCTTTTCTGCGGCCTGTTCGTCGTGATCGCAGGACTGGAGACCACGGGTTTGCCAGAGCGCTTTTTGGCGTGGATGGCGAGTCACAAGGTGTCTCTGGCTAATCCGTATGCCCTGGCAGGGGCTGGGGCTGTGCTGAGCAATCTGGTAAGCAACGTGCCCGCCGTGATGCTGCTGGTCCGGTTTCTGGCCGGAGCGCCTGCGGAGTCTTGGTACGTGTTGGCCTTGGCGAGCACCTTCGCAGGCAACTTGGTCACGATCGGCAGCATCGCCAACCTGATCGTCATCGAACAGGCGCGCGTCTACGGTGTGAAGCTGACGTTCAGGGAGCACGCGCGGGCGGGCATCCCCGTGACGCTCGTTTCCCTAGGTGTCACGCTCCTGTGGCTGCTGGTGACGGGCAGCGTGACGGCACGGTAGAATCGCTTTAGCGCTGGCGGAAAAAGAGGATCGAGCCGGCGACGAGGAAGAGCGTGTTCGGCAGCCAGGCGCCGAGGAACACGGGCATGAGACCGTTTTTCGTCAGCACCATGCATCCGAGCGAGGCGGTGTAGAAGCCGAAGAACATGGCCAGGGCGAGAATGACGCCTCTGAAGACGCTCTGCCGCCCGGTGGCCACGCCTGCGGGGATCGCGAAGAGGGTGATGATCAGGCAGGAGAACGGCGCGGCCAGTCGGGCTTGGATGTCGTAGGTTTTCGACGCCACTTCGACTTTGTCGAGGTGGGGGTGCGTCTTGAGGTGGTGGATCATGTCCCGGATCGTGTAGAACTCCCACGCTTTATTCATGAGCAGGAAGTCGCGCGGGGTTTCGGTGAGTTCCGGCATGGCCCGGACGACGATCCCGGCAAGCTTCGGCGCGGGATTGCTGACGGGGTTGTTCAGTTCGTCGAAATACTGGTACTGCGGGTAGTAGAGCCACCACATTCCGTCGAGGTACTCGGCCTTGCGGCATGTGATGTCGAGTTGGCGGCTGCCGTCAGGGCGGTCGGAGGAGAGCCGCACGCCCTCGAGGAGTTTCGGATTGTCGGTCGACATTTTGTTGATGCGCCAGACACGCCCCGCCTGCTGGTTGTAGAAGGGGATGTTCTCCTTGACCTTGGACGTCACCGGTTTAAAGTGCGCCTCGCGCGTGTCCTGGGCCCGCTCGGCAGCCTCGGGCGCGTAAAACTCGTTGACGCAGGCGACGAGCACGGCCATAACGGCAGCGACGGCGAGCAGGGGACGGACGATGACGATGAATCCGATGCCGTTGGCGCGCATGGCGGTGATCTCGCTGTGGCGGCAAAAAGTCCACATGGTATAGAGCGTGCCGAGCATCAGGGCTGCGGGAATGAGCCATTCGAGGTAGCGCGAGAGGTAGCCGGCAAAGTACTGGAGCACAACCCACACCGGCGGTTTCGTCTCCATGATACGGTTGAACGATTCGATCAGCTCGAATAAAATATAAATTCCCACAAAACCGATGAGGCAATAGGTCAGCGGCACGAGGAATTCGCGCAGAACATAGCGGGTAAGGATTCGCATAAGCGTGGGAGAGTATACGGTAGTGCGCCGCCCGCAGACAACACTCAATTTTCAGGGATACGGCTGCGCTTGATTTTCGATGGGACTTTGTGCGAAAATAATCACTTCCCAATTCAAAGGAAGGGTTGATTTCATGCTGTATTACGGACGCGGAGCTGTAGGCGAGTCGCTGACACCCGCACAGATGAAGCAGGGGCTTTTCGAGGCTTTGGACAAACTCGGTCCGCGCAACAAGGTGCTTGTGATCCCGCCGGATTTCACGCGGTTCCACTCGCAGGCCGGCATTCTGACCCAGTACGTGTGGGAATATTATGGTGAGCGGCTGGCTGCGGTGCTGCCGGCTCTCGGAACGCATTCGCCCATGACCGAGCGACAGATCCGCGAGATGTTCGGCGCGATGCCTCTCGCGCTCTTCAAGGATCACGACTGGCGCAACGACGTGGTGACGCTGGGCACGGTGCCGCCGGAGTACGTGAGCGAACTGACCGAAGGCAAGCTCGATTTCGATTGGCCGGTGCAGGTGAACAAGCTGCTCGTCGAGGGCGGGTTCGACCTGATCCTCTCGGTGGGGCAGGTGGTGCCGCACGAAGTCATCGGCATGGCGAACTACAACAAGAACATCTTTGTTGGCACAGGCGGTTCGGTGGCGATCAAC
>CAYSXF010000225.1:0-6768 GCA_964434815.1 uncultured Lentisphaeraceae bacterium | reverse complement strand
CTGTAGCCTCCTGTCCCGGTCATAGAAGGTCGTTGCATTGTAGGACACCACAGTTTCTTTGCCGTCTCTGGCGCGGGCGGTAAGTTCGTAATTGGTGACTTTCTTTTCGCTCAAAACCAACTTGATACTTGTCTCGGCCCGCTCCGGATCGGTGAAGCAGCTCTTGAACGGGGCGCCGATCAGTTCGTCTCGCGTGCATCCCGTGAGCGCCTCCATCTGCTTGTTGACATCGGTAACGATGCCGGACGGATCGGTGGTCATCAGCGCGTCGACATTGGATTCGAACAGAGAACGGGTATAAAATTGTTGGTCGCGCAGGCGCTGCGCCAGTTGCTTCTGCTCGGCCTCGATCTGTTTGCGGGCCGTGTTGTCGGTGCCGATAAGCAAATAACCGATGATGGTGTCCTGCGCATCGCGAAGGGCCGTGACGGACACGACCGCCGGGAAGCGGCTGCCGTCTTTCCGGATATAGGTCAGTTCGTAGATGTCCTCGATGCCGCGCGAGGCCTTGAACACCAGCGCCTCGAAGCCCGGCGTAATCGGAGTTCCGAGTTCGACGCTCAGCGCCTTGGCGCGCGCGATCACTTCCTGCGGATCGGAGATGTCGGCCGGCGTGATCTTGTTCATGACGTCAGCGGCCGCATAGCCCAACATGCGCTCAGCACCAACGTTGAAGATCTGGATGACGCCCTTCGCGTCGGTCGCGATACTGGAGAAATTGGCGCTGTTGAAGATTGCGCTCTGCAAGGCACCCGCTTTGAGCAGCGCCTCCTCCGCCTGTTTGCGCGCCGTGTTGTCGGTGCCGATCAGCAGGTAGCCGATAATGGCGTTTTGGTCGTCGCGAAGGGCCGTGACGGACACTACGGCGGGAAAGCGGCTTCCGTCTTTACGGATATAGGTCAGCTCGTAGATGTCCTCGATGCCGCGCGAGGCCTTGAACACCAGCGCCTCGAAGCCCGGCGTAATCGGAGTTCCGAGTTCGACGCTCAGCGCCTTGGCGCGCGCGATCACTTCCTGCGGATCGGAGATGTCGGCCGGCGTGATCTTGTTCATGACGTCAGCGGCCGCATAGCCCAACATGCGCTCAGCACCAACGTTGAAGATCTGGATGACGCCCTTCGCGTCGGTTGCGATGCTCGAAAAATTGGCGCTGTTGAAAATCGCGTTCTGTAGAGCCCCTGCCTCCAGCAGCACTTCTTCTCGTCGGGTCTCAGTGAGCACTTCCACCGGAGTTTCACACATCGATGTTGATTTCGGTTCAGCGATTTGCCCACTATCGGCACTCAGCAACTCACTCGGCTTTTCCATTTGACCTTCCGGTTCATGGCGCTTATTCTACGTCATGCCCGTAGGGTACGATGAAAGCTGAGCAGGTGCTATAAGGTGTTCACCCCACTGAAGTTTCGCGATGGAAAAAGCGGAGCCTGTTATCTAGGTTGGCTTAAATCTCTGCTATGGAGATATACCCTGCTGAGGAGCGGACGTAGCAAGTCCAATCACGCAGCAAACCATCTTGGCTATCATGAGCGCTTCGTCCGTATGAATGACGCGAACAGCAACGCCGCCGTCCGCCTCGGAAATCACACCCTCATTCGCGGCATTGCGCTTCTCATCAATTTCGATGCCGAGAAATCCCAGCCTGTCGCAGATCCGGGCGCGAATGACCGGCGCGTTCTCCCCGATTCCGCCTGCGAACACCAAGGTGTCCAAGCCACCGAGCGCCGCCGCGAATGCGCCAATCCACTTCTTCACCTGGTAACAAAACAAGTCGACCGCCTCGGCCGCCCGCACGTCTCGCGTCTCGGATTCCAGCAGGTCCCGCATATCGGAACTTGTCTCCGACACGCCGAGCAGTCCTGATTGAAAATTAACCATCTCGTTGAATTGCTCCGCGCTCATTTTTTCGGTGCGCGCCAGGTACCACACCAGTCCGGGATCGATATCGCCCGAGCGGGTGCTCATCACCAATCCTGCCGTTGGCGTGAAGCCCATACTGGTGTCGATGCTTTTGCCGTCGCGCACGGCGGCCAGACTCGCGCCGTTGCCGAGATGGGCGAGGATGACCCGGCCTCGCGCCGCGTCCGGCCCAGCCAGCCGGGTCAGCTCTTCCATCAGAAACGCGTATGACAAGCCGTGGAAGCCGTACCGCCGCACGCTTTGCGCCTCGTACCGCCGCGGGATCGGCAACAGCCGCGCCACGCGCGGCAGGTCGTGATGAAAGGCCGTGTCGAAACACGCCACCTGGGGCAAGTCAGGAAAGCGACGATGAAACGCCTCGGCCAACAGGATCTCCTCCGGCAGATGCTCGGGATCGAACGGGCTGAGCCGGCGCAGTTCCTCAACCATTTCCGCAGTGATGACTTGCGGTTCGCTGTACTTTGGCCCCCCATGTACCACGCGGTGCCCCACCGCGGCCAATGCGTTTTGACCGATTCGCTTCTCAATCCAATCCATCAGCAGGCCCACCGCCACCGAGTGGTCGGGCGCCGTCACTGACCGCGAAAAAGTGTCGGCAAGATCCACCCCTTTCACTCGCAAGGTGGCTTCCGGAAGTCCAATCCGCTCCAGCGCGCCCTCCAGAATCCGCATTAACGAATCACCGGCCTCGAACAACGCAAATTTGATGCTCGACGAACCGCCATTGATGGTCAGTAGGCGAAGGTCAGGTTTGTTCAACGTTCGCATTTATTCTCCCTTTCCGCGGGAACGTGCCTTGGGACGCATTTGCCTTAGCGCTTTTTTGGACAGATTTTTATTAACCTCCGCCTATTATTCCCTCATTCGCTTAAGGATTTCATAGGCCGCTACCGACGCTGATTCAGGGAAGGTGTCATTTGCCAAAGCCTTCATTAGAAGCGCGAGCAAATCATCGAATCCATCCTCTTTCTGCCGCAGTAAAACATGGCGCACGCCCTGGCGCAATAAAACAGACTCCGCCCCATTTTTTATTAACTCGCGAAATAATGGGCCCCAGGCCGCTTTTTTGAACTTCCTCAGTGCTTCGGCAGCAAACCATGTCACGCCGTAGTCGCTGTCTTCGAGTGCCTTAACCAACGGCGGTATGGATATCGCATCACCGGTATCACCGATTGCCGCGAGCGCTTTGGCCGCTTCCCAGCGCACTTGGTCCACTCTGGCATTTTGCAATGCCTGAACGAGGAAAGGAACTGCGGGCTTGCCCAGAGCCACCAAGGACTTCCTTGCTGTCTGGCGAGCCATGCCGTCCGCGCTGGCCAACAGTTCTATCAAGGATGGCAGATCCATTACCGGGGGTTCCCTTTGTTATCCGGCTCAGCCACCCAGTATCCTTGGCGATCATAGTGTTTGTGCAGGTCGACCTCGAAACTGCGGGTGAGCAGAGACCAGTTTGTGTATTCGGGTGCCTGCCTGATCATATCGCGCGTAAGACTCACAAACACTTTCGCCTCATTCCAACTCACGTTGTCGATCCATTGCGGTGAAACCAGAACCTTTTTTCCCGGCCACCAGTTCTGTGTGTCGATGATCAGTTAACGGATCGCCCACGTTTCATCATCGATGACAAAATCCTCCACGTGGCCAATCTCGCCATCTGTCGCCTGGATATGATATCCGCCCACCGCGTGAGTACTGCGCAAATGCGGATCCCACGCCTTCTTGTTTTGGGCGGCTTTCATCAACTCTTCACGGTCACGCACAATGTTGGGATAAGAGCCCCACATGAAGTCCCCGTCCCAATACATCGGCCAGCCATAATACCCGTAGTAGGCCTCCTCGAATTGGCGTGAGACCGGCTTGTCACTGTCCAGAGACGGACTGTCCTCGATCTGTTTCTTTGTTAAATTAACGGTGATCTTCTTTTCCTCTTTAATCACAGCGACCAGCGCATAAGGTGAAAGCAACACCTTCCTGCCCATCAGCCAATTGCCTGTTTCGGCAACCAGATAGCGAACCGTCCAGTGCTGGTCATCGAAGTAGAATTCCTTGGCCTTCCCTATTTCGCCGTCAAGGCTGTCCAAGGTGTAACCTTTTAATGTTTTGGCTTTACGTAGCATAATGCTGCCCTTCCTGTAATCGAGTTTCGCGACTACTCACTGTTGATGTCCGACTGACTGGGGGTTAAAGCGATCAATTTCACAGCAACCCGTATCAGTTTTTCGTTTATATATTGCGCCGATGGAGGCCGCTTCGGTATGGGGTTAAACCCTACCGAGAAGCTTGTTGCTGTCCGCCCAACGCCTCGAAGCCGGAGACGACGTCGAACAGTTCTTCGTCGATGCCGCTCTGGCGCAATTGGTTGAAGGTGGCCCGCAGGTTCTCCAGCAATTCGTCGATGTTGCGGTCCGCGCGTTCCATCGCCGCCAGCCGGCTCGCGTTCTCGCTTGCGAGTGATTCGGCGCACGCCCGGAAGAGCGAGATGAACAGGTATTCACGGATGAGCGCGCGCAGCGTCGCGTCGCGGCTGCACATCACTTCAGGCGGGTTCTTGGTCGGCCAGCGGACTTCTGCGAGTCCCTGCTGCCACTGCGCGTCGAGCGGCAGCAAGCGCTGAGCGACAGGCTCGTAGAGCGCTCCAACCTGTGGGCGGTTGTGGAAAACGTAGAGGCACGCATAGTCGCCTTGCGCCCGGCGCGCTTCGCTTTCAATTTGGATCTGACCGACGAGCGGGGTGATGGCCTTGACGGAATTCGGCACGGCAAAAAGCCCCATCATCGGCAGCCCCGCATCCGCCAGCCGCGCATGCACACGCTCACCGACAGCCCAGACTTGATGCTTGCCGGGCAAACCCGCGAGGGTCTTGACCGCAAAATCGACCACCACGTCGTTGAACTGCCCCACCAGGCCCTGATCGGAGCCGAAAACGACTGAGCCAATAGCACCGTCCCCGGTCCGCTCTATCGGCTCCGCAGACACAGCCGCTGGCTCGTTTTCCCTCAAGCACGCTCCTAACCCGAGCTCCACGGCCCGATAGTAATCGGCCAGCGCCCGCACCGATTTCTCGTATTGTCCGATGCTCGAGGCGGCCAACGCTTTCATCGTGCGGACGACGGACTGGAGATCGCCTGCACTGGTGATCTTACGTCGCAGGCTGACCGTCGAGTCGCTCATGGCGTCTCCGCGGGTACGGCCTCGGGCTTAGACTGGAAGCGGGCGAGCGTTTGAAGGGCAAGTCCGATGATCGTCTGCCGATCCTCGTCGCTCAATTTTGCGGCGGTATCGAAACGCGCGCACACATCAGACGGAAAGTCCGCCGCGGCCTCGCGGACAGCCTGCTCGGCTTCAGGCATCCGGTCAATTGGCACCGGGTCGAAGAGTTCGGCAGTCACAGCCAGCAGAACCGCGATTTGCGCGGGCACGGATACCGGAGAGCCGTCCGACTGCTTGAGGCAGGCGCGGATGCGCCGTCCGTGCTCGATGACCTTACGGGTGTTGTCATCCAGGCGGGCGCCGAACCGGGCGAACGTCTCCAGCTCCTCGAACTGCGCGTAGGCTAGCTTGAGGTCGCCTGCCACTGCGCGGTAGGCGGCCCGCTGCGCCTTGCCGCCGACGCGCGAAACGGACTTGCCGACATCGACCGCCGGCAGCACGCCCAAAGAGAACAGCGACGGCGAAAGGTATATCTGCCCGTCTGTGATGGAGATCAAATTCGTGGGAATATAGGCGGAAATGTTCTGCGCTTCGGTTTCGATGATGGGCAGGGCTGTGAGCGAGCCTCCGCCGAGTGCCGCGCTCAGATGGGTGGCGCGTTCGAGCAGGCGCGAGTGAATGTAGAAAATGTCGCCAGGGAAAGCTTCGCGCCCAGGCGGGCGGCGCAGCAGAAGCGAGAGCTCGCGATAGGCGCGGGCGTGCTGCGTGAGGTCGTCATAGACGATCAGCACATCGCGCCCCTTCTCCATGAAATGCTCCGCAATGCTGGTTGCGGCGTAGGGTGCGATATAGGTCAGGCCCGGCGGGTCGTTGCCCTCGGTCACGACCACGACCGTGTACTCCATCGCGCCTTTCTCCTGCAAGACTGCAACCGCCTTTGCCACGGCTGAGGCGCGCTGCCCGATCGCGCAATAGACGCACACGACGTTCTGGCCGCGCTGGTTGATGATCGTGTCGAGCGCAATGGCGGTTTTTCCCGTCTGCCGGTCGCCGAGAATCAGCTCGCGCTGCCCGCGTCCGATGGGAATCAGCGCGTCGATAACTTTGAGGCCGGTCTGGAGCGGCACGGTGACAGGCGCCCGGTCCATGATAGGAGCGGCGGGGCGTTCGATCGGCAGGCGCGCGCTGGCGGTCACAGGTCCGTTTCCGTCGAGCGGACGGCCGAGCGGGTCGATCACGCGTCCTAGCAAAGCGTCTCCCACAGCGACATCCATGACCCGGCCCGTGCGTTCGACTTCATCGCCTGTGTGCAGATGCGTGTAGTCATCGAGCAGCACAACTCCGATTTCGCCCTCGTCTACGTTGAACGCGATGCCGAGAACGTCACCGGGAAACGTGACCAATTCCTCGTAACCCACGCTGGGAAGGCCGGAGACCTTAACAATCCCGGTGGAGACGCTCAAGACGGTGCCCACCTCATGCGATGCCAGATGCGGCGCGAACGCTTCCCGCGCTCGGCCTATTCCGGCAAACGTGCTGTCGATCACGCGCTGCAAACTCTCAGGCACACTGTTCATTGATTATTTCCGGTCATAGCATCTTTGTTTGACGCATCAAAGGTAAGGACGCCTCCCCGAGACGTCCGTGGACGGTTCGGGGACTGTCTCTTATACACATCTGACGCTGCCGACGAATAGAGAG
>CAYSXF010000224.1:0-6786 GCA_964434815.1 uncultured Lentisphaeraceae bacterium | reverse complement strand
CCTTCATGGGCTTCAGCGTGTCGTTGTGGTTTCCGCTTCCCATGCACAGCAGATCGCGAACCCGCATGCGCGCCAGATTCTCGCTGGGCTGCGAAGGAACCTTGTCCGGAAAGAACGAGACCACCTTGTCGTCCAGACTGAACCGGCCCTCGTCCACAGCGATGCCGAAAGCGGTGGAGGTGAAACTCTTGCTGAGCGAATACAGCATGTGGGGCCGGTCTTTTTCGTAAGGGCCCCACCAGCCCTCGGCGACAATCTTGCCGTGTCGCACCAGCACGAAGCTGTGCAGCGCGTCCACGTTGCTCTCGACAGAGTCGATCCAGTCGAGGATGGCGCGGGAAGAGACGCCCTGCTCTTCCGGCACTCCTGCCTCAAAAGCCCGCGCGGCACCGGAGACCAGAAACAAGAGGACAGAGACGACTAGCGCTGAAAACTTTTTCATGAGAAAAGGACCTTTCACATTCTTAGGCGCAGACAGATTCATATTCTTTTAGAACTTACCTGAATTTGTGTCCGCCATCAACGACAAGTTCAGCAAAATGCGCCCTATTTCGACTTTCGATTTCGAAAAAAAAGGCAATCAACGCCTTACTGCGTCATTACGAACGCTCCGCACCTTTTTGCAGTGTGTTCCGGACAACATGGGCACAGCGAAATCGATATCGCCGATTGGGACGGCGACGGTGCCGCGTGATCCAAACCACAACCAACCGCGATGCCTACCTTTTACCATTATCACACTTCGCAAGGTGTGAGAATGGTTCCAGCGCCAATGTTTCAGCGCGTTCTCTTCATTTCCTCGGGGGTGGCCGCTTAGCTCGCAGCGGCTTCGACTTGCGCAGGTGGATCATCACCTTAGGGATGATACCGGTCAGCATGAGAATCAGGAGGAGTAACACGAATTCACTGCCAGCTTTCAGGTACTCGCCTTGACAAACGGCAATAAACGCAACGCCACTCAAGTACACCGCCACAATCGCACTCCACAGAAACTGTACGAGCGCCTTGGCTCCGCGCCATCCTTTCCCAAAGATCAACAGGACAAGAAAGACTGAGACGGAGAGAACGTATAGCCATTTTCCCATTATTTTGCCTGCCGAATATCCTTCATGACTACCGTCAGCCCTCACGAATGGCGCGTTGAGCGACGTAGCGCCCGAACCCTTGCTGGGAGCCTTCTCCAATTTCGATTTTGGGCCCGAGAAACTTCGGGTGCGTCCGGAGCAGACACACGTCCAGAACCGTTTTTACCCTCGCGATGCGCTCTCTGAGCCGCGTCCGAAAACTGTTGAATGAGTCGACGTCCTCCGCGTTGAAGCCCAGCGCATCCACGCCGTGAGCCTGGGCAATGTAGATCGCGCGTTGGTTGTGAAACTTTTGAGAGATGATCGTGATCCGCTTCTGGCCGAACACCTCCTTGACCCGGATGATCGAATCGAAGGTCCTGAATCCGGCGAAGTCGCAGTAAACTCTCTCCGCGGGGACACCGGCGCGCACGAGAGCCTTCTTCATGTCGGTCGGCTCATCATATCCGACCACATGGTTATCGCCGCTGACAATGACGTAGTCCACCTTATGAGCTTTGAAGAGCTGTACGGCTGCGGAAACGCGATGGGCGAAGAAAAGATTGGCCCTGCCGTCTGAAAGCCGCTGCGAACAACCGAGCACGAGACCAACCCTGCGGAAGGGAATTGTGGAGACATCCGAGTATGTTCGTCCTTTCGCGGCAGCTTGAATCAATGCACCGGCACCCATAATGGCGGCTATTCCAGCGATGGCAGCCATCGCGAATATCATCTTGAGACTTCGTTTCATATTTTCAGTAAACATCATGAAGCACCCATGGCTATCCATCTCACTTTACCGATTTGATCCGGGTGTCATTTTGCAGCGTTTGGCCCACTCCATGGTCGCCCTATATTTCGGCGACTGCGCGGCAGGCTCATCGGCGTATTGCAGCAGCCCCCAACTGCCCCACTTGCTCCACTTGCCCACTGAAGAGAAGTTGCACAGCAGATCGCCGCCCGCCGCTGTCCAGGCGTTCAGGTAGTCGCGGTAGAGGTCGCCCATGCGCGGGTGCGCGTTTGCCGCATAGAAGAGCGTGTTCATCGCTTCGTTGTTCTCGCCGCCTGCGACGCCGACCATGTGCTGGCCCGCCTCATAGCAGACCAGCTTCAGGCCGTGCTCGTCCGCAACCGCTTTCTGTTTGCGCATCTGCTCGACCGTCTCCGGCAGCACGACTTTGGCCATGTGGTCGAGCGCTTGGTCCACGCTCCACGTGGCAACCGTCTCGGCATT
Organism: uncultured Lentisphaeraceae bacterium; assembly: GCA_964434815.1. Taxonomy (GTDB): domain Bacteria; phylum Verrucomicrobiota; class Kiritimatiellia; order RFP12; family UBA1067; genus CAYSXF01. The sequence goes on along the minus strand of CAYSXF010000224.1, from coordinate 4,488 downwards.
CAGTTTCTTGTCGCTCTTTGCCGGAATACAGAAACCCATGTAGGGCGCAATGGCCAGCGCGTCGGCCTGCTTGTACGCGTCCTGAAAATCGAGGATGCGCTTGGACACATACGGGTTGGCCCCCTGCGTGGGCAGCACCCGCACGAGGCGCTGCCGACCGCCGAACGCCTCTTCCCAGATGCGAAAGATCTGCACCGAGCGGTACGCGGTGAAGGCCCAGCCCGCCTCCCACGGCTGCTTGGCGAAACCGAGTTTGATGCCCTGCTCGCCGGCCCATTTGCTTTGTGCGAACATCCCGTTCCACACTTCGTTGGAGTACTCGATGTAGACCTTCAGCGCTGGATCAAGGCGTTCATTGACGCTCTGCGCGAAATGGCGCACGTAATCGTCGTCCGCGAGATGGGGCATGCAGAACCACGCGTCCGCCTTGAGCCGGTTGCACAGATCGACCATCACTTCCACGGGCACGCCTTTGACCGTGAAGGTGGCGTCATCCGGGCGCGGCCGCTCCGACCAGGCTCCAACCTTTGAGCCGTTCGTCTCCATCCAGTCCATAAAGCGCAGACAGGCGACACCTCGCCAGCGTGCCAGGAAATCGGGATTGAACGGCTCTTTCGTATAGGTCGCTTCGAAACCCGGCATGATCACGCGGATGTTGCGCACGGGGTCGGCAGGGTCGGTTGCCCGGAGCTGCAAGAAGAAGCCGCCCTTGGCCGCGTCCACCTGAATGACCATGCGGTTGGGCGTGTCCTCAGCGACCGATGCCGCACCGGTGAAGGCCAGTATTCCCTTGCCCTCGTAGAGCACCGTGTAGCGGCCTGACGGATAGTGTCCTTTTTCGATCGTGCATAGCGGCGTCTCGGCAAAGCACTTCGGTTCGAGGCTTCGCACCCAGCCATGCTCATCGATCGACAGCTTCGGGCCCTTGCCCCACGACTCACCCTTTCTCTGGCTGATCCACGCTCGGGAGAGCCGGAAGACATCGACGAAAGGCAGCTCCGTGTTCCAGTCGCACGGCCCAGACAGGTTCATGCCGAGGCAGGGTTTGGGCGGCTGCGGTTCGGCGTTGGTGAGTCTTGGCAACGCCAGCGTGAGCGCTATCAGAAGGACTAGAGAAACGGTTTGCTTATACATCGCATGTCTCCTTGTCGATAACTTCATACGGATTAAGATTTAGAATACGATTAGGATTAAGCGTTGGCGCTCCCACTCATAATCGTAATCTTTATCCTAATCTCAATCGTCCAATGAAATGACGCCTATCGCTTATCTCCACTTGCATTGAACACCTTCATCGCTGGCAAGGCCTCGCCCGCCTCGTCGAAAAGCGCAACGTCGCCACCCATCCAGACGGAGAGCCCCTTGACGCGGACCGATTCCGGATACCACCAGATCACGCCACAACCGAGTTTGTTGGGGGTTGCTCGCACGGCCTCGACAAGTTCGCGCAGGAACTGCTCCTGGCCCTGCGGCGTCATCGGCCAATTCATGTTCTTGGTCTCACCGCAGGTGCGCCACGGATAGGCAGTCTCGACTACCATGATCTCTTTGCCGTAGCGCTGCGCAGCCTGCGTGAGGTTCTCGCGCAGCTTGTCCAGGCCGCCATGCCACCACGGATAGTAGCTCAAACCGATCATATCGAAGCCGACCTGGCGCTCGCGAAAATGGTCGAAGAACCAGCGCGTTTTGCCTGCGTCGCCGCCGCAGTCGGCGTGGATCATGAGCTTCACGCGGTCTTCCGCGCCTAGCGGCTTCTTCACGCCTCGTATGCCGGCCTTGAGCAGGGCCGCGAAGTGATCCCAGCCGCCCTCGGGCGCGCCAGGCTTGCCATCCGGCCAGAGGAAGCCCGGCGTGATCTCATTGCCGACCTGCACGATGTCGGGCACGCAGCGCGCAGCCTTGAAGGCTTTCATCACGTCGGCCGAGTAGTCCTCGACCTGCTTTTCCAGCGCAGGGAATTTGAGAGTCGCCCACGCCGCTGGCTTGGTTTGCTTCTGCGGATCGGCCCATGTGTCGGAGTAATGGAGGTCGAGCAGAAGGCTCGCGCCTGTGGCTTTGATCCGCTGGCCGAGCTTGATCGCAAACGGAAGATCTTGGACGACCACCTCTTTCATGGTCGGGTTCACAAACAGCCGTACGCGGAAGCAGGTGCAGCCGTGGTCGCGCATAATGCGGATCGCGTCGCCCGCATGGCCGCAGTCCTTGTAAACAGCGCCCAGCGACTCCAATTTAGGCAGCGCCGAGACATCGCCTCCCGTCAGAAATTCTGTCTTTTCAGCCGCACCACAAACAGCAGCACCCAAACACACCAGAAGCGTCAATGCAGATCTCATCCCAATCCCCTATTAATGGAGGCGCTAGGGCGTCAGCGTTCATAAACCGTCACCTTTTCAGACATGACGCGTTGTTGGAAGTAAGGGTTGCGAAGTCGATTCGCCGTCAGAAGATCAACATGGCAACCAAATGAAGACTCCAGATCAAAAAGCAAACCGAAAAACCTACCGGATGCAGCCTCAGCCGGGTTGTTAAACTCCACCAACAGGTCAAGATCGCTGTCACTCTTGGATTGGCCGCGAGCCGTTGACCCAAAAACATCCAGCCTGCGAACGTTGTACCGCTCACACAGGGGAACTGCTTTCTCTCTGACCTCTTGCAAGTTCATGACCGAAGTTTATATCTTCTCCCTTTTCGGCGCAAGCCCAGCAGTTGAATAGGTTCCTTCGCAACTTCGGGTCTGAATTCCGTGATGCGTGCGCATCAGAGAGCGGCAAATAAAACGGAAGCAGGATCGCTCCTGTCCACGATTGGGAGTGTCTTGGCCCCTGATATATGCTCCGAATTGCGTCCAGCTCGACGATTGAAGGCATTTGTTATGGAGTGAGGGCACTTACGTACCAACAACAGGAAACTCAGTGCGCCAAGCGTTTGAGATTCGCCCGGGCGCGCTGTTCGAAGAAGGATGCGAAAGCGCGGGCGGCCTCAAGGCGGGTGAGGGGCAGCGACACGTTGGGCGGCGGGGTTGTGCCGTCGGAGAGAAGCTTGAGCGCAGCGGCGAGCTCGTCTGCTGTCAGCGGCTTGCTGGGCTCGAAGCTGCGGTCTTTCATGACCAGCAGATTGTGCGTGAGCGCGAGCTGCACGGGCTTCCAGTCGGGGTTGCTTTGCCGGATGTCGGCAACAGGCGTGAGAAAAAGCGTGTCGCCCGCATCGAGCAGCGCGAGCTGCACCAGCACCGGGTCGAGCTGGCGCGGCTGGACGTTGTTCTGCACAGCAAGAGCGGCGATCGCGCCGACAGCCTGGCCCATCAGCAGCGTGTGCGGCTGCAGGCGCGTGGCCCCGTTCGCAAGGCGCGACTGTGAGAGGTTCTTCTCCGCAGGCAGAAAGCCGTCCACCTTCTCTGGAATGAAGCATTCGAAGGGAATCGCGAAGGGGCCGATGCCGCGCGACCCGAAGCGCTCGTCCGGAATGTCTTCGGTCTTGTCCAGATCCGCTTCGAGATACTTGGGCGTTTTTGAGCCGTGCAGATCCACGCCGTAGTCGCCGAGCGCGACGCACGAGGCGAAGCGCACGGGCTGACCCGGATAGCGCTCGATCTCTTTCGCCGTGAGCGTATGCAGACCGACGATGCGGCGGCTTTCGCGCGTGTAGGCCATCACAGGGAAGTGATAGAAAATCGGCCGGTACGGCGCGAGTTCGGGCTGGTCGGCGAGCCACGCGTCGATCTCCACGCGGTTGTAGGGCGTATCGTAACCCTCGTCGTCAGCCACGGCCCAGTCCGTCTTGTTCAGCGTGTGCTGGATGTAATAGATCAGGTGCAGCGTTTTGAGCCGCATCGCGCGCAGGGTCTTCAGCCGCTTGGCAGGATTCTCTAAATCGCCGACATCGTTCGGGTAGTCGTTGTTGAAGTTGAGGTGCGTGCGGGTGATGGGCGGCGCATCGCCGCTGCGCGAGCTGTCGGGCATGCCGCGGTATCCGATGAAGGTCGCGAAGTTGTACGGGCGGTTCGTGTGCGACTGATGTCCCTCACCCAGCACGAGCGACTTCAGAAAACTCTTGTGCACGGCCTCGGTGTAACCCGGCGGCGGGTTGGTGACGAGCAGGGCCGGCGGCACGCCGTTCGGGTACTGTTTGACCACGGCGGTCCAGGTGTTGTCCTGCACATGTTGAGCGGGGTTGATCGCATCGCTCAGGCAGTTGCCCACGCGGTAGCGCGCGCCGGTGAGCGGGATGACGTCGCCGCACTCGGTGGCGTCGATCAGAATGCCGCTGGTGATGGCCCGCGAAACAAACCCCGTCTCGTCCGTGCAGGCGAGCTCGACACCGGTCACCGCGTCGCCGCGCTTAAGCACCTTCGCGACGCGGGAGCGCAGTGCGAGATCGAGCGTTCCTTGCCCTTTCGCGTCGGCGAGCATGACGTGCAGGAGGCGGCGTCCCACGCGCGGTTCGACGCAGACATGCCGGAACCAGTAGGCCGTTTCGCAGGTCATGCCG
>CAYSXF010000223.1:0-6789 GCA_964434815.1 uncultured Lentisphaeraceae bacterium | reverse complement strand
TTGCCGTCCACTTTTGCTCGCTACAACCGTCCACTTTTGAAAACGCCGCGACAGATGAAAATGGTTCTGAAGCGCGGGGCGTCGGGCAGGCGTCGCTGCCTGGCAGCATTGCCTACAGCGGCATCACGTTGACATCCACCTCGGTGAGGAAGGTCCCTTGCGCCCCTCCGGCGGCCACGGGGTCGAGCACCCACAGCAGCCAGCGATAGGTGCCGATAGCCTTGCCGCCAACACCGGCAACCGATGATCCATGTTTGCCGCCCTGCCCCAGCTTGACCGTGTCGACGGCGGCGATGCGCGCCCAAGGCGGACCGGGCACCGCGCATGCGGCGTCGGGCTGGGTCGCGCCACTCGCGCCGTAAAGCACAAAGCGCTGCGGCGCGCGGTCGCTTTTGTGCCACGAATAGGTTCGCACGCTGGCCACCGGCACCTCGGCGGCGAGATCCATGACCATGCGCCCCGGCCCATCCATCCATGCGCAATGGCCGGTGTCATCATCGGTACTCGCAGCCACGCCGTCGAGCAGACGCCGCAGGCTGGCCTCGCCGCCGCGCGGTGCGGCGAAGCCCGGCACGGACGAAAGGCTCACGCCGTGTTTGGAATGCAGGTCGGCATAGTCGGCGGCGGAGGGCGCGCCCATGGGCAGATCGCTCCACTCTTTGTCCGTCCTCGCCGTCGCCACCGTCGCGTCGACCAGCGCGAAATCGCACTGGCCCGCAGTCAGGATGTTCTTAGCGTGTGAAGCATCGGCAATGCCTGCGACGTGCAACGTGTGCATGCCGGCCTGCACCTTTTCTGCGAAGGTCAGACTGACCATGCGCCCATCCGGCGACAGGAGGGCCGAGCGAGGCACCCGGTCGGCATCGAGGCGATAATGCGCCACAGCAGTCGCCGAGGCCGGGTCGAGAGGCTCTGACAGGGCAACCATTACCTGCGTGCGCTCTGCACCGATGGCGACCTGCGTCAGGCGCGGCGGCTGGTCATCGGTCACCGTCACGGGCGCGGAGCGTTTGCCGAACACCTCGACCGCATGGGTCCCGTCGGTGTCGAAGCGCACGGCCAACTCAATCGTACGCTCCTGGCCGGGAGCGAGCACCGCGCCCTCGACACTGGCGAGCAGACGTTCGCCCTCCCGGACGGCGACGAGCGGGGCAGCCGGTCCCGGGCCGCGATTACGCACCGCCACGCGCACCGTAAAATTCGAAGAAACGTTCGCCGAAACCGGCGACAGCGCGGGCGCGGCGAACTCCAGCTCGCCGCTGAGCGAGGGCGGCAGGTCCTGACGGGCGCTGCCCCACGCCTGGTTGGGTTGCGGCCCCATGACCAGCGACAAGGTGCCGCCATCCGTGATTTCCGCGTGGCGCAACCAGGCGCGTGTCAGCGGTTTGCCGTTCAGTGTCGCGGACTGCACATAGACATTCTGCGCGGAATTGTTCTTTGCCTCCACAACGAAAGCCGTGCCGCGATGGTAAGGCGGCGTGAGACGCACCGAGGCGCGCGAGAACAGCGGGCTGCCGATGAGATAGACGCCGTCCACCGGCGAGACCGGATGCAGGCCCAGGGCGCTGAGCACGTACCACGCCGACATCTGGCCGACATCGTCATTGCCGCACAAGCCCTTCACGCCCGCGCCATAGGCGTGTTCCATGACCATGCGGGTCCAGTGCTGGGTCAGCCACGGAGCGCCTGCATAAGTGAACAGATAGGGAACATGGTGTACAGGCTCATTGGCGTGGTTGTAGTAGTCGTTCCATTTGAAGGACAGCGGAGTCTTGGTGAAAAACTCCTGAAGGTCGGCGAGAAAGCGCTCCCGCCCGAGCAGGTTGATGAGACCCTGCACATCGTGCGGCACGAACCAGCCCTGCTGGAAGGGATTGCTCTCGACGCACCCCTGGCCTCCGACGGTGCGTCCCTGCCAAGGCGTCCACTCGCCGCTCTCCCGCCGCGCATGCATCCAGTTCACAGCGGGATCGAAATTATTGCGGTAACGCTGCGCCCTTTCGGCGAAGTCTCGGGCATCCTCTCTCTTACCGAGCGCCTCTGCCCAGAGCGCCATACAGTGGTCGAAGTAGGCGTTTTCAAGGGTCCACGACAAACTGCCCGGCGTCCAGCCCGGCTTGCCTTCCACTTCGTTCACCGTGCGCTTGCCGATGGCATAGGCCTTCTCGGCATCGAAGCCGCGGATGCCCTTGAGATAGGCGTCCGCCGCCACCGATACCGCCGGGCTTCCGACCATGCAGCCGGAGTCGCAGTTGAGGATATCCCAGCGGCTGAACGGGCGGCCGCTGAGATCGGCGAGCTGGATCAGGGAATTGATCTGGTCGTTGACGATCGCGGGCGCGATCACTGTGAGCAGCGGACACTGGCTGCGGAAAACATCCCAGCCGCTGAACATCGTCCGGTAGGTGAAATCGGGCGAGCGGTGCGGCTTGCCGTCGCCGCCGATGTAGGTGCCGTCGACATCGGCGCCGGCGCGCGGATCGATCATGGTGTGGTAAAGCGCCGTGTAGAACGCCTCCCGCTGCACGTCGGTGCCGCCCTCCACAGCCAGGCCCGCCACCGCTTGAATCCAGGCCGCCCGCGACTCGCGGTGCAAACGCTCGAAGTCCCAGTGCCCGAGGTCGCGCGCAAGGTTGGCCTTGGCCCCTTCGCCGCTGACAAAGGAGATGCCCGCCTTGCACAGGATCTGCTCGCCCGCCGCTGTCACGAACTCGGCGTAGAAGCCCACGTCGCGTCCCTCGTGGCTCTTTTTCCCAGGGAACATCTGGTCCTTGTCCCAAATCCCGAATGCGGCGGGCGCTTTGCTGAACTGGAGGCAGAAATGCAGGGTGTAGGTGCATTTGCCGCCGCCATGCCCCCATCCGCCGTCCTCGCACGGGCAGTACATCCAGCCGGTGATCGTGTGGTCGTCGACCACGGTGACCGACTGCCTGCTGGCTTTCTTCCAGCGGCAGGTCTCGCCGATGCGTCGCGCAAGATCGATCTGAAGACGGCCTTGGCCGGCCTGCGGAAAGGTGAAGCGCAGCATGCCCGCGCGCGGCGCGGCGCTCATCTCGGCCCGGATGCCGCTGCGCTTGAGCCCGACCGCGTAATAGCCCGCCTGAACGACCTCGTCGTCGTGGCTGAACGGCGAGACGTTGTCCTCGCGTTTGGTCTGCAGCGGGCCGGTTGTGGGCATGATCTGGAGATTGCCCAGATCGCCGTACCAGCCAACGCCGCTCATGTGGGTGAAGCTGAAACCCTCGATCGTGGGATGCTCATGGGAATAGCCCGACGTGTGGTCGCCGCCGGTGACGGTGTCGGGGCTGAGCTGTACCAGACCGAAGGGCCTGGCCGCGCCTGGGAAGGTCTTGCCTTCGCCGAACTCCACGCTGGTGCTCGCCCCGACCAGGGGATTGATGAAGTCCACCGGCTCTTTCGCCTGACCCGCGGCAGCCGCCGTGGCGGAAGCCAGACTGATCGCCGCACCGGCAACGAGGGCCCTTCCAACCAGCCTGTTGAAGCATAGGTTCATAGATGCGTTCTCCTGTTCCTGAGAAATGTCGGATATTCTATCCGCTGACCGACTGCTCTGCCACAAATCATTTCGCCGCCCGCAGACCATATTAAACCCGTGGCAATAGTGGCCGCTTACTCCGGAGTGAAGCCTCGCAGGTTCAGACCCCGTTATTTGCTGTCTAACGGAATAATAACTGAACTTTGATCATCCGCACACATGCATCCCCTAGAGTCTCCACCGTTTTCACAGGCGATTCAGGTGAAAGGGACACAACGTCACCAAAGCCTATGGAACGGTTCATAAAAGAACAGCACACGACTTTCCCGTGTTGTTCGTTGCTGCCCGAGTGGGCGGTGATTCGGTGCGGCGGATCCGCGCTACGGCGGAAAGTGAACGAAGGAGTGAGCAATGAACACTAAAAAACATCTGATCGCTGGCGGCCTGTTCGCCTTGGCGATGGTGGGCGTGGGTATGGCGTCGATACCGACATCGGTTATCAACGTCAAGCCCAGCGATAACTATCCGGGCGGAATCACCGCATTGGGAAGTTCAACAAACTTCACTTTCCGCTTGTCGGCTGGAACGCATAACTGGACATCGAATAACGTCTATAAGCTGTGGGGTGTCGTACTGGTCGGTGACGGCGCAGTGCTGAACATCCAGCCGGGAACGATCATCCGCGGCGTCCCTGGCTCAATCATCGGAAACATCTTCCGTCCCGTCATGCTGATCGTTGAGCGCGGCGGAAAAATCTATGCCAACGGCACCCCGGATGCCCCGATCTGTCTCACGGATTTATGGGACAATAACTTCCCGTGGTTCGGCGTACATGGATCCTCGGTCATGCAAGACTCGTGGTTGTACGCCAATGCGGACGCGACCACCACAAACAGAGGCAGTGTCGCCTACGATTATGGCAAGGTCGGCGACCTGCACGGCTCATGGGGCGGTTTTGTTCTCTGCGGAAAGGCCTTTGTGAACTGGGACAACATTTACAATCTGGGCAGCGGCCAGATATTGGTCGAGGGACTGGATGACACCCTGGGAATCGCTGGCGGCGGCACGGACGACAATGACTCGAGCGGCGAGGTTTCGTATTTCCAGGTCCGCTACAGCGGATTCGCATTGATGCCCGGCAAGGAAATCAACGGTTTCACGCTGTACGGCGTCGGCCGCAACACGAAGCTCCACCACATTGAAGTTTTCAACACGATCGATGACGCTTACGAATGGTTCGGCGGCTGCCCTAACATGAAATATCTGCTCGCCTGGGGCCCGGGCGATGACGTTTTCGACAGCGATTCGGGTTTCCGCGGCAAGTGCCAGTTCCTGTTGGGCGTTCAGCGCGACATCGGCGGCTCGGGCGTCGAGTCCGGCGCCACGGACAAAGGCATGGAAATCGACGGCGGAGAGACAGATCAAAAGAGTTTCACCTATCTGGAAACCTGCTCGCTCTGGGCGAATGTCACGCTGATCGGCGCGGAATACAAAAAGTGCTGGTATAAGCCGAGCGGCAGTTGGACCACACAGTACAGGCGCAATGTGGGTCTCTCCATGCGCGACAACGCTTCTCCGCGCATCTATAACTCCATCGTTATGGACTTCGGTTCGGTGGCTACGCTGATCGAAAACCGCAGCGGCGCCGATTTGGGTGGCTATGCCGCCAATCTTGTCAACGCATCCACCCACTTTGTCACGGGCACGACGCCGGAAAACTTCCCGACTAATACCTGCAACAGCGGCGCGACGGCCGGGATGGACGTGGCTGCCGTGAGGAACTACCTCTACGGCGACGGCTGCATGGGGGACGACAAACAGGCGTGTATCCGCGGCTGCTATTTCTATAACTGCACAGATGGAATCGCCTATACGAATGACCAGGCTCATTTCGTCACCGACTTTGGAACTCCCGCGAGTGGCGGTTGGTGTACAGCGGTCATCGGCAAAGGCCCATGGGTTTCGACCGGCCTGTATCCCTATCGCGGGTTTGCTACGAATGCGTTCGATCTGAACAATGACCTTTGCGCACTTACCGATTCCACCCCGGGATACCTGCCGATCAAGAAACGTGACCGCGTGCTGCGCAAAGATAGAGCGCATCCTGCGACAAGCGGGCTTAGCCTGGAACTCGACGGCTCCTACATCACCACCAACCTTGATCCGCGAGCGGACGGTTTCTGCGCTTACGGCGCCGTTGGGGTTCCGGACCAGTGGCTCACGCCCGTGCGGTTCGTCGGCGCCATGGCGCCTGACAGCAACTGGGCGAAGGGGTGGACGCTGACGGACACCCTGGGTCTTTTTGCCGCCTCGCCCACGAATCTGACGCTCGCGGTCGGCGGAACGGTCTCCGCGCCGCTGACAGGGACCACAAGCACTATCACCAACACGGTGACGACCGTCGTGACCAACGGCGTGAACGGGATCTCGTATCAGGCCAACGGATCACTTATCACGTCTGGCACAGGGGTCACAGCGGCGGGCCTCCAGACCAGCCCCGTGCTGACCTACAGCATCACGTCAGCCGGCACCTACCAGTTGCAGACGACGGTAAGCCTGAGCCCCGTGAGCTGGACCGCGGTGAGGACCTTCACAGTCGCCTCGGCCTCGGCAGGTTCGCCTGTGACGGTCAACCTGACCGACATCATCGGCTCGACGTCTCCCAATTCGGGTGATTCGCGCTTCTACCAACTGATCAAGCAGTAAACCGTAGAGCAAGGTGTTTTGAACCGACATACTTCCTGCGGTTGCCAAAGCGGCCGCAGGAAGCGTCTTTTATAACTTATTAGGATAACGCTATGTTTGGAACAGCAAATTGCACGAAATATCCGATCGGTTTGGGGGTGCTCGCGCTGACCGTTTTGAGCGGAGGAGGCTGCGCGTCAAAGAATGAAACACAGGTTCAGCTTGCGAATCCCTATTGGGAACTCGCTTGGAAGGCGGCGAGCACGATCCACAGCCCCATTGATGCGGGCACGACAAAGGTGCGGATTTGCGACGCCGCCGCGCAGTGCGGACAGCTCGGACTGCTCGAGAAATGGTGCGCGTCCGAACAGGATCTGCTGTGGGTCAAGCTCGCCTGTGCAACCACGCACGCGTACGCGGAGGCTTTATACGGAAAAGCAGAGAAACACGAGGCGCTCATGCAGATGGTTGCCCGTGAGGGGAAAAAGCTCGACGAGTGGGACCAGCAGCACCTAACGAATCCACTCATGTCGGCGATTGTCGCCGGTCGCTGGCAGAAATCTCAAGATTTTCAGGCCATGAAGAAATGGCTGTTCGAGGAAGAGGTC
>CAYSXF010000222.1:0-6800 GCA_964434815.1 uncultured Lentisphaeraceae bacterium | reverse complement strand
TTCGGTTTGCTCAAACTTAGTTTTGCGACGAACGCCACCGCACGCACGACCGCGCTGCCCGGCCTGTCGGGTTTCGCCGGTACCGTTCAGTTGAGCAGTTCTGGAAGTTCCGGGGATAAACTGGACGCAGGCGGCGTAACCGCACCGAACGCAACCGTGCAAATCGACAGCGGAAGCACGCTGGTGGTCAGCAACACGCCAGCCACGTTCAGCAGCATCGCCGTCAGCGGCACGGGCAATTCGGAAGGCCGCGGCGCCATCCGCATGGCAACAGGAACAGCCCTTGCCGGGACGGTTTCTCTGTTAGGCGACACCCTGATCGCGAGCGATGCGGCGGGCGCGACAATCAGCGGCAACATCTCAGGATCGGCGAGCGCCGGAGCGACCAATACCCTGATTCAGGGAACAGCCGCCTCGCCTGCAGGCTGCATCTTGAGCGGCGCGATCAGCGATGGTTCAGCCGGCGGCAAAGTCGCGCTGACACAACTGAAAGGCACTCTGATCCTTTCCGGCGCGAACACGTACAGCGGCGCGACGACAGTCAGCGGAGGAACCCTGCAGGTCGGCGCGCTCAATACTTTGCCGACCGCAGGATCCGTCACCCTAGGCACAACCAGCGGTGCGGGCAACCTGGCCTTGAGCAGTTTCAGTCAAACCCTCGCCAGCCTCGCCGTAGCCAGCACGAACGCGGCGTTGACCAATGTCGTCTCTGTCGCTCCCGGCCAAACGCTGACCGTCACCGGTATGGGCGGGCTCCTCGTCGGCACCGACTCTGGAACCAATAGCGTCACCCTTTCGAAAATGATGGGCGGAGGCACTTTGGTGGTCACTAACGCATCCGCTTACGTCACCGTCGGCAAAGCCCAAGCCAGCCAGAACTACAGCAGCAGCGGAACGCTCGATTGTTCCGGGCTCTCCTGTGTGACGCTCGGCAGCAGTGCCGCAGCGATCAACGAATTGCGAGTCGGCTACGGCCTGACCTGTACCGGCTTGCTGACGCTCTCTGACACCAACAACACGATCACCGCAACGGCCTTGCAGATAGGAAACTCGAACAGCGGGAATGGGGGCGTTGGCACAGTCATCCTTGGCACAGGCAGTAATGTCATATCGGCGAATACAGTCAACATCGGCCTGTCAAAAACCAGCGGCACACTCAAGTTCGCTTCTCAGGCATTAGGCAGTCCCGGCACCGTGTCCATCGGCGGAAAGACCGGGACTTCGGCCGATTTTCTTATCGGCGGCAAAATCGGCACCGGCACTTCCGCGACGCCCATCGGCACGCTCGACTTGAGGGGGCATCTCGCTACGGTCGCCGCGGGCTCAGTGACGCTTGGCAAAGAGGACAGCACGACGACGAACTATAACGGCGGAACCACCGGTTATCTCTATTTTGACGGCGGAACCTTCACTGCGAGCAACCTCACGATGGCGGCCAAAAGCGGCATCAGCACCGGCGCGGCCACGGCCGCGCTGACGGTCAGCGGCGGCGTCTTCACCGTGACATCCGGCGGCTCCTTCTCGCTTGCCTCCCAGAGCGGCGGCGGCTCAGCCAGCGGCACGCTCAACGTCAACGGCGGCCTGTTCGTTTGCAACGCTGACATCCGCGACGGCGGCAGCAACAGCGCCAGCACCGTCAGCCTTAACGGCGGCACCCTGAACATGACCGGCCACATGATCGGTCCGGCGTCCCAGCGCGTGGATGTCGTTACTTTTCGCTCGGGCACGCTGATCAACCTCGGCCAGCTCAACAGCGGCGCGCCACTGGTCAAGACCGGCGGCGGCACGCTCTCCCTCGCGGGTACAAGCACCTACAGCGGCACGACCGTTGTGAGCAACGGCACGCTGCGTCTCGTCAGCGCAGTCTGCCTGCCGCCGGCGACCGAGGTCTATCTGGTCACCGGGGCCACGAACCAGCTCGACTACGCCGGGACACAGACCGTGCACGCGGTCTACATCAACGGCAAGCCCAAGACGTCCGGCGTCTATGGACAAGGCAACCTGTCCCCCTACCTGTCCGGAACCGGCTACCTGAAGACCGAGTGGCCGCCCTCCGTGCGCACGCTGTTCATGCTCCGATAGTCACGAACATGACGCGCCGTTCAGATTTCGCCTTGAGAGCTGCGCGAGATAATTTCGTCTTGCAGCTCCCTTCCCAGATCGCAGAAGTAGTCGCTGTAGCCCGCCACCCGGACAATGAGGTCGCGGTACTCCTGCGGACGCTGCTGCGCCTTGCGCAACGTCTCGGCATCCACGACGTTGAACTGGATATGGTGCCCGTCCATGCGGAAATAACTGCGCACCAGTTGGGCGAGTTTGTTGATCCCCTCCTGCCCGCGCAGTGTGCCCGGCAGAAACTTCATGTTGAGCAGCGTCCCGCCGGTGCGAAGCTGGTCCATCTTGCCAGCCGACTTGATGACCGCCGTTGGCCCTTGCCGGTCCGCGCCCTGCACCGGCGAGATGCCCTCCGATACCGGAGTGCCGGCCTTGCGCCCATCCGGCGTCGCGCCGAGCACCGATCCGAAATAGATGTGGCACGTGGTCGGCAGCATGTCGACATGGTACTCGCCCCCGCGCAAGTTGGGGCGTCCGTCGATGGCCGCAAAGAGCGCGTCGAACACCCGCTTCATTAGCCCGTCAGCATCGTCGTCGTCGTTGCCGTAACGCGGCGTCTTGTTCAGCAGGGTCATGCGCAGCGGCTCCTCGGCGGCGAAATCCGAGGAGAGCGCCTCCGCTATCTTGGCCATCGTCAGCGAGCGCGACTCGAACACATGCGTTCGCAGAGCAGACAGACTGTCCGTGATAGTGCCGATGCCCACGCACTGAATAAAGCTCGTGTTGTAACGCGCACCGCCTGCGTTATAGTCTTTGCCGTTCCGGATGCAGTCGTCGATCAGCACGGACAAGAAGACGGCTGGCATTTCCGTGGCGTACATCTTCTCGATGAACAGATTGCCCTCGACCTTGAGATCCACGATGTGCCGCAACTGTTTCTCGAACGCCGCGAAGACATCGTCAAGTGAGGCGAACTGCCGCGGGTCGCCTGTCGCGGGACCGAGCTGCTTGCCTGTGCGGGGATCGCGCCCGTTGTTGAGCGCGAGCTCCAATATCTTGGGCGTATTGAGGTAGCCGGTCAGCACGTACGCCTCTTTGCCGAACGCGCCGGTCTCAACGCAGCCGCTGGTGCCGCCCTCGCGCGCGTCGTCGATCCGCTTTCCGCAGCGGACAAGCTGCTCCACCACGCCGTCCGCGTTGAAGACCGACGGATATCCGTAGCCTTTGCGGATCACTTCGCAGGCGGCCTTCAGGAACCGGTCAGGGTTCTTGCGGCTAAGCTGGAGATTCGCCTGCGGCTGCAGCAGATGGATGTCGTCGATCACCTCGAGCATCAGATACGACAGCTCGTTCACGCCGTCGCCGCCGTCGGGCAGGATGCCGCCGAGGTTGATGTTCGTGAAATCGTTGTAGGTGCCGCTCTCTTCGGCCGTCACGCCCACCTTGGGCGGGGCCGGATGATTGTTGAACTTGATCCAGAAACACTGCAGCAGCTCTTTCGCTCCCTCGCGCGTCAGCGCGCCCGACTCGAGGTCGCGCCGATAGAACGGCAAGAAGTAGCGGTCGAGATGGCCCGGGTTCATGGCGTCCCAGCCGTTGAGTTCCGTGATGACGCCCAGGTGCATGAACCAGTACATCTGCAGCGCCTCGCGGAAATCGCGCGGGGCTTGCGCCGGCACACGGCGGCAGGTCGCAGCGATTTGCCTAAGTTCGGCCTTGCGCTGCGGCCGCGTCTCTGCCCCCGCCATCTGCTCCGCCAAGGCGGCATGCCTTTCGGCGAAACACATCACCGCGTCGCAGGCGATTCCCATGGCCGTAAGCTCCTCGCGCTTGGGAGTGGCTTCAGGATCGTTCAGAAAATTGAGCGCGCCGAGCGCCTCGGCGATCTCGGCCTTGAAAGCGACCAAGCCCTTTTGATAGAACTTGCCGTCGAACGTGGTGTGGCCCGGCGCGCGCTGCTCCATGAACTCGGTGAACAGCCCTGCCCCATAAGCGGCCTTCCAGGCGTCGGACAGGCCGGAGAAGATCCGGTCGCGCATGGTGCGTCCGCGCCAGAACGGGATGACCTCTTCGCGGTACACGCGGACATCGTCTTCCGTCGTGTGATAACAGGTCTTCGCGCGGCTCCCGAGAATGCGCAGGTCCTCCTCGCTGTGGCAGGTCAGCTCGGGATAGGTGGAAACCGCCTTGGGTTTCGGGCCTCGCTCGCCCACGATCAGCTCGCCGTCGCCGATGTAAAGGGTCTGATGCGCATAGAGATATTCGAACGCTTTGGCCCGCATGACCGGCACGGAGTATTTGCCGATATTCTCCCGATAAAAGCGCGTGATCAGCACCGCGCGCTCCGTTGAGATCGCCGGCTCAGCCTCGAAACTGGCCTGCCGCAACTGAGTCACCCGTTCGTTCATTTTCCGTCTCCTCCCAGGCGAACAAGCAGGTTCGCCTACCGTACGGGCGACCGGCGGGTCGCCCCTACACAAACACCTCAATCCCGAACTTCTTCAACCGGGCCGCGCAAGCAGCCATATGGCCAGACGAAGGGTCATCCAGCTCGCCCAGTTGGTGCACCATGCCGAAACGGCGGTACTTCGACATCGCGGCGTGGTGGTGCGCCAGCAAGCGCACCGGCGGCACACTTGGCAAGGTGCGGATGAAAGCGGCTGCCGCATCGAGGTTATCCGGCGTGTCCGTGATACCGGGGATTATCGGCATGCGGATTTCCATGCGCACCCCTATCATAGACAACGCACGCAGATTCTCAAGGATACAGGCGTTGGAAACACCCGTATACCGCTTGTGCAAGTCCGGATCGACCAGCTTGATATCGTAAAGGATCAGATCGGCCTGACGCGCGATGTCCAGCACGACCTGCCGCGGCGCATACCCGCTCGTGTCCAACGCACAGTGCAACCCTGCCGCGCGACAGCGAACCAGCATTTTCCTCAGAAAAGCCGGCTGATTCAGCGGCTCGCCGCCAGAAAAGGTCACCCCGCCCCCGGACTCGTCGAAGAACAAAAGATCTTTTGCAAGTTGCGACACTAGCGCATCAGCCTCGACTTCGCGCCCCACGCGAGTGACTGCCTCAGCGGGGCAGATTTCCGCGCACGTGCCGCACGCGACACAGCGCGCCGCGTCGCGCACGCCGCCGTTTTCGCCGAGAGACCGCGCGTTCCGAGGACACCGCCCGACACACAGCGAACACCGAACGCACAGATCGTTGCGCTGCAAGTAAGCGGTCTCAGGCGGCTGGCTCTCTGGATTGTGGCACCACACGCATGCGAGCGGGCAGCCCTTCAGGAAGACCGTCGTGCGAATACCGGGCCCGTCATGCATCGAGAACCGCTTGAGATCAAAAATGGTGCCCGTCATGCTCTTTCATCCAGCGGATTAACACATGCCGCTATTTCTTTCCAAGGAAGAAATCGTTGATGGCCTGATCCGAATGGCGCACCGCGCTGTCCGTGTGGACATTCGCGACTTCGGTGATGATCGCCCCTTCAGGACCGGCGAGCTGCCAGTGGCGCGAGGTGACACGCGCCAGCGGCACAAAGGTGCCCGGCCCAGCCACGGTCTCATGCTTCACGGTCACCGTGCCGTTCATGTGGCACGCGGGAATCACGATGCCCGCGCCCAAGTTGGGCTCGCCCTCGCCCACGATATGCGAGAGCCCCCACCGCACAAGCCAGCCCTCGCGCTTGGCGGGGTTCTTTTCGGAATCCACATGCCAGTGCTCCGGCAGCATCTGCCCGGGCAGAAGGACGAGATCCATCAGCATGTACCGGTCCTCTTCGTTGTTCTTGAACATGTAGGCCGCCAACCCCAGCCGCGTGAACTGACCGGTGCCGTAATCGGAAACCCAGAGCTTCTCCCGCATGCCGGGGAACACCGGATAGCCGTGATACGCCAGCACGGCCATGACCGCGTCTTTTCCCTTCTCGACATCGAACTTGCCGTCTAAGCCGTAGAAGGAAGCGTTCTTAAAAACGATGCCGCTCTTCTGACCTGCTGCTTTCGCACAGCGTCCTTTCATCGGACAGGTGCAACCGTTCATCATCGCCATGACCGCCACCGCGCAAACCGCACTCAACACTGCTCTCGTGTTCATCTTGGTCTTCTCCTATTGTTCATTGTTGTTAACGTATGGACGCCCATTCAGGCGCACACCTGCCGCGGGCCTCCTCAAAAGTCGGCACTCTTCTGAAACCCGGCGCATCCTTATGACTCAGATCGCGCCGCCCCCAATAGCTGCCGTAATACTGGCAGTTGGTGTCGATCCAGTTCGCGAGATGCAGAAATTCCACAGCCGTCACGTTCGCGGCCACGTCCGCATGCTTCGTCGCCAGTTTCTCCGCACGCGACTGCTGTGCGGCGTCGGCCAGCGTGATCCTGCCGCGGCTCAGCATCGCGGCCAGCACGCTGGTGTGCGCGCCCAGCGAATAGGCGGGCAGATATTCCACGTTGCCGGTCTTGGGGTGGTTCTCGCCAACCACCAACCCCAGCAGGCCGCGGTCGCGAAACCCCTTGCGCCGCTCCGGCACGAGCGACTCGTAGGAAGAGCTAAATTTCTGCGTAGGCGTGCCGCGCAGGTCGAGTCCGCCCGCCAGCTTCTCGCCGCTGCCGTGACACGTCACGCAGTGGCGGTCGAAAAGCGGCTGCACGTCGCTCGGGTAGTGCAGCGGCCTCTGCCCGCGCGCCTCGCCCGGCTGCGCGACCTGGGCATTGGCGGCATCGTCACCAATGTCAGC
>CAYSXF010000221.1:0-6803 GCA_964434815.1 uncultured Lentisphaeraceae bacterium | reverse complement strand
CCGTGACAGGCGTGTACGCCGCGTCCGACGTCTCCTCGTTGCTGAGTCCGTAAAGGTGGTAGGTCTGATTGCTGTACGCCGACTGAACCGTGATGTTCAAGACGGATGACGCTGCCGTATAGCGATACCCGACGAAGTTGGGGTCCAGTGAATCAGGGTTGAAGGTGATCGTTTCACTGATCGGGCCATCGCCGTCGGGATCGAAAGTCAGCGTCTGCGTCCGGCTGCCGCCCCAGCCCCAGGTGCGGTTATAGAGGCGGACCTCATACCGTTTTCCGGGGGTCAGGCCGGTCAGTTGCATCGTGGCTGAGCCGGGGAATTGCCAGCCGTAGTCCATATCGTACAGCAGGTTGTAGATGCCGCTGTTGGTCGCGACGCCGTGAAGGCCTTCCGGGGAGTTGCCGCCATGGGCAAGCGGCGGGAAGTTGGCCCAGCCGTAGCCGTTGAGCGTGCCGCTGACGGTGGTCACTTTGTCGAACGTCACGCCGTTGATCACCGTGGCCGGGGACGACCGGGTGCCGAAGTCGAGCTTGTGCGTATAGACTTTCGAGGACGAGATGTCCGTTCCGGCGTCGTTCGTGAAAGTCGCCGACAGGTAGAGCAGGTTGGTGACCGGGTAGGGCGTGTTGCCCGCGAGGCTGAAGGTGCCCGCGCCTTCGAGGCCGCCGAGCCGGACGTTGCCGTTGGGCGCAGCGACCGTGGCGCCCGCGCGCACGACCACGCCGGAGGGCACAGAGGCGCCGGGGTCGAAAGAGAGCGTGCCGGACTGTACGTCGATGGGCGAGGCGAGGCGGTAGGCCCCGCCGAAAGTCTGCGTGCCCTCGCCCTGTTTGGCCAGCGTGCCGTAGCCGGTGAGCGGGCCGGTAAATCGGGCCAGACTGCTTGCGGGGGTGTTGAGCGTCAGCTTGGGCTGCGAATTGACCTCTTCGTTGGATACGCCGTAGAAGTGACATGTGCTGCCGCTGTTGACCGAGACCACGCGGATTGAGACGGTTCCTGCGGCGTCTGCGGTATAGCGGCACTCGATGCGGCTCTTTGCCCAGGTGTCGAGGTCATGGGCGATCGAGCCGATGACCGTTGCGCCGGCCGTAAACGTGAAGGTCGCGTCGCGGGGGGTATCGGTCCCGACGCCTCCGAAGCTGCGGAAGTAGATGCGCGTCTCGTAGACCTGTCCGGGGTGCAGGCCGGAGAGGGTCAGCGTGAAGTCCATCGAGCCGTAATAGAAATCCCAGAGCAGATTGTCGACACCGGAATTGCTGCCGTCGCCCCACACGCCGGTAGGCGGGTTGACGGTGCTCCACGAGTAGCCGTCGGCGCTGCCGCTCATGGCGGCTGCGGTGAAGGTCACGCCGTTGACCGTGGCGGGTGGGGTGGCGGTGCTCGGGAAGTCCAATTTGTGCGTATAGGTCTTGTCGCTCGAGATGCCGGAGTCCGCGTCGTTGGTGAAAATGACCATCCGGGGCCACGTGGTCACGGCCGGGGCTGTTGCGGGCGGCAAGGTTTCTTCGTTGGACAAGCCGTAGAGGTGGCAGGTGTTGCCGCTGTCGTGCGAAATCACGCGGATCGAGACCGCGCCGGCGTCATCCGCCGCATAGCGGCAACTGACCCAACTGCGGGTGTAGGTGTCGGGGTTGTAGTCCACCGCGCCGACGAAGGCCGCGCCGGCCGCGAAGGAGAAGGTCACTTTGCGGGGGGAGTTGGGGTTGGCCCCTCCGAAGCTGCGGAAGTAGAGGCGCGTCTCGTAGGTCTGGCCGGGGCGCAGGCCGGAGAGGGTCAGCGTGTAGTCGGTGGACCCGTAAACGAAATCCCAGAGCAGCCGGTCGATGCCTGTGTATGAAGTGTCAAAGGGGGTGCTGTTCCACGTGCTGGGCGGCGGGTTGACGGTGCTCCACGAGTAGCCGTTGGTGCTGCCGCTCATGCCGGCCGAGAGGAAGGTCACGCCGTTGGCCGAGGCGGGGTTACCGTTGTCCGGGAAATCCAGCAGATGCGTGTAGACCTTGTTCGTCGAGAGACCGGAGTCGGCGTCGCCGGTGAAGGAGACCACAGAGACGGAGGAGCCGCCGCCGAGGGTGACGGTGCCCGCGCCCGAGAGCGACCCGAGCGTCTCGTCCGCGGCCAGTCTCAGACACGCGTTGGCCGCGACCGTGACGGCCGAGGTGTTGCTGAGCCGTTCGCCCGTCGCGAGCGCCAGCACGCCGCCCTGAACGGCCACGTCGCCTCCAAAGGCGTTGGAGACGGAGGAGGCTGAGGTGAGCGTCAGGGTGCCCGAGCTGCTCTTGGTGAAGAGCGCGCCTGCCGGGCTCGTGAGTTCGCCGCTGAAGGTCGTTGCTGCAATCTGGGCCACGTTGAACGACGAGCCGCTGGCGGAGAGGGAAGCGGCGCCATTGCCGCTGAGCGCGCCGACGGAGGTGTAGGGCGTGAGCCAGGCGTTGGGCAGCGGCGCGAAGGCCCCGTAAAGGGTCTTGACTTGAATCTGCATTGAGCTGGGTCCGGTTGTCTGGTAGAGGGCGAGGACCATACTGTGCGGTCCCGCATCCAGGAAGACCGTTCCGTCAGTGACCGTGTTCACCAGGCTGTTCACCACCATTTTTCCGTCCATGGCTAGGAGGATGCCGTCGTCGTGCGTGATTCTAAACGTGTAGTACGTGCTCGAAGACGCGGAGAAGGTTCCCCGCCAGACAGCCTCGAAGTTGTTGGTGCGGCTGCCGCCCAAACCATAGGGCAGGGGGAAGAGCGCGCCGGTGCTGCCGAAGTCAAAGGTGGAGCCAGCCAGGCTGCTCGGCGCGGCGAGGTCGGGCGTCAGCGTAAAAAAGTGGGCATCCATAGCGGCGAGCGAGGCGAAGTTGGCGCTGTTGGGCGTCACATTGTAATAGAAGCCCATCAGGCCGCTGGCGGCAGCCGGCAGGACCGAAACCGCGCCCGGCGACGCGACAGACAATGAGCCGGGGATGGCGACGGACTGCAGCGAAAGGGTTCCTTGAGCCACCGCGACCGCACTGGTTAAGGTCGCGCTGGGGCCGCTCAGGGTGAGCGTGCCTGCGCCGGTCTTTGAGAGGCCGGCGGCAGAGAGCAGATTGGCGGCGATGCTGTTGGCGGTGGAGACCGCCGAGGTGAGTGAGCCCTCGACTGAGAGGCGCCCCGTGCCGAGCAGGGTGTAGCCGGTGCCGATGAAGCTGAGGTTCGTGGCGCTCACGTCCGTCGTGAGCTGGATGGTGCCGCCCGCGCCCGTGAACCGCGCCTCCGCGCCGGGCTGCCACGCGGCCGGCTGCTGTCCCGCATCGAGCCAGTTGGTGTCAGACGCGCTCCAAGCCGTTATGCCTGCGGCATCGTTCCACTGCAACACGGGCGCAGACCCGAAACTGAACGTAGAAAAAAGCAAGCCGAACGCGAAACCGATTGCGCGACGCACGGAAACGGACACCGAAGATTTCATGACAGCTCCTTTCAGCCGCACTCATGTCCCAAATACAACCATTAATGCCATTATGCGTGAAGGGTTGAAAAAGTCAACCCGATTTGCCGCTGATTCCGGCGGCGCTCAAAACTCCGTATAGCCAACCGGAGTGGTTTTTGCCAATATATTAAATGGCACAACTGAGAATGGTTGTGCGCGGTTTTCAAGTAAACTCGGAGGACTTAGCGATGAAGCAGGTGAAGAGGGTGATGGCGGCGATGGCGGCGAGCACGGCGGCGACCGCCGCTCTTGCGGGACTTTACGGCGATACGCCGGATGCGAAACACGCGTGGGCGGTGCACGATATGAACCGGCCGCGTCCTGCGATCATTACGGCCGATCCCGGCAAGCCGCCGTCAGACGCCGTCGTGCTGTTCGACGGCTCGTCGCTCGACGCGTGGCGCTCGGGGGACGATGCCTGCAAGTGGAAGATCGTGGAAGGCGGCGCGATGGAGGTCGTCCCCAAGACAGGCGAGATCCGCACCAAGGACTCGTTCGGCGACTGCCAGCTCCATCTCGAATTCGCGACCCCGCCGGCCGAGGGCAGCAGCCAGGGCCGCGGCAACAGCGGCGTCTTCCTGATGGGCATGCACGAAATTCAGGTGCTGGACTGCTATGATAACGACACCTATCCGGACGGGCAGTGTTCGTCGGTGTACGCCGAGAATCCGCCGCTCGTGAACGCCTGTCGCAAGCCGGGCGAGTTCCAGACCTACGACATTGTCTTCCACCAGCCCATATGGGACGGCGAGACGCTCAAGCACCCCGGCACGGTGACCGTGCTGCACAACGGCGTGCTGACGCAAGACAACTGGGAGTTCGAGGGCCTGAGCACGCACTGCCAGCGCAAGCCGCTCAAGCCGTACGCCACCAAGCTGCCGCTGAAGCTGCAGGACCACGGCAACCGCATGCGCTTCCGCAACATCTGGATCCGCGAAATTCCGTCGCGCTACGCCAACACGACCCATGGCGGCCCGGCGGCGAACGAAGCCGACGTGATGGCCCTGCGCAGCAAGACCGCGGCCAAGCTGTTCGAGGCGGCCAACCCGGCTGACGCCAACAAGGCCGCTGCGCTGGGCCGGCTGCTGGAGATCATCGGCTACGACAAAGCGGACACCTACATGAAGCCGGTCGTGGAACTGACGGACGCCTATCTCAAGGAGCTGGCCGGATTAGACGCCCAGAAACTGCAGGATCGCAAGGGCGAGATCATCGGTCTGCGCAATGCCTGCAACGTGCTGACGCGCAACAAGGTGGTTCCGGAAGACTTCAAGCTGAAGGCGGAACTCCAGCGCATCATCAGCGAGAACGGCTTAGAAAAGAAGAAGTAAGGCGTAAGGAAGTCATTGGTCAATGGTCATTGGGCAGAAGCAAGAAGTAAAAGGTCTCGAGTTTTGAGTGCCTTCCTCTGTTTTTTTTTCTCCAGCCCAGTGACCACTGACTAATGACCACTGACTAATGACCACTGACTATTGACTTCTCTTGCTACCGCACCCAGACGCGCCGCGTGCGCGGCCCGTCGAACTCGCAGAGGTAGATACCCTGCCACACGCCGAGCTCGATGAGACCGCCGGTGACGAGGACCTGGAGCGAGCAGCCCATCATTGAGGCTTTCAGGTGGGCGGCGGAGTTGCCTTCCGCATGCGCGTAGAACGGCTGCTGCCACGGAACCATGGCGTCGAGCTGTTGGATCATGTCCGTCACGACGTCAGGGTCCGCGTTCTCGTTGACCGTCAGGCCGCATGTGGTATGCGGCGTGAAAACGGTGATCACCCCATCGGTGATGCCCAGTTCCCGCACCGTTTCCCGCACCCGGTCTGTGATGTCCACGAACTGGTCGTGTGCGTGGGTCTGCACGTCCAAGGATTTCATTTCCGCCCCCTTTGCCTATTTCTGCGCTTTATGCGGACAGTTTATGTCCACACCTTAGGCTCCCGCAAGGTCAAAATGCGGCCAAACGAGTCCGTTGAGGCGCATTTAAACACGTAAATAAAGTGGCATAATCACAACTAACAGAAATAATAACAGCAGTCTTCGATGGTTATTATGCGGCTTGATAAAGTCAAGAAATGACAGGTCAAGGTCAAGCAGGGATATTCCTGCCGCGTCAGCAATCTGATAAAATATAAATTACATTGGATTATGTTTATTATTCATTTGCGAGGTGATGATGAAACTGCTTGCGACAGGGCTGGAAGTGATTTTGGCGTTATTAGCGGTGTCGGTGCATGCGGCGGACCGCATCTGGGACGGCGGAGGGGTCAGCGCCAATTGGAGCGTCCCGGCGAACTGGGACGGAGACGCGACCGCGCCGGCGGCGAATGACGCGCTCTATTTCGGCGGCTCCGCGAAGCTGGTGAACACCAATGACCTAGCGGCCGACACGTCGTTCGCGGGCCTCACGTTCAACAGCGGCGCGGGCGCGTTCACGCTCGCCGGCAACCGCGTCACCCTGGGCGGCAACGTCACGAACTGGTCCTCTAACACGCAGACGATCAACTTGCCCATGGTATTGAGCGGCACGCGAGACTTCTACCCCTCCAACGGCACGCTCACCGTCAACGGCACGCTCAGCGGGTCGGGCGGCTTGAACAAGTTCGGTCCCCAGTGGTGGATGAACCTCAACTCGAGCAACAGCTACGACGGCGTGACCACGGTGAGCAACGGGACGCTGGCGGTCTACCATTCCAGCGCCTTGGGCAGCACCAACGGCAACACGGTCATCCAGGGCGTCCTGGGGGGGAAACTCTATCTCGGCAGCAATCTGACCATCGCGGAGCCGTTGGTCGTGAACGGCGAGTTCAACAATTTGGGCTCATTGAACAGCAGCGGCGGCAGCAATATCCTGAGCGGTCCGATCATCTGCTACAATCAGCCCCGGTTCCAAATCGCCGGCGGCACGCTGATCGTCTCAGGCGGCGTCACCCAGTTTGACACGGGCGGACTGTTCGTCATCAATTCCAGTTCGGCTATGATCTTCAACACAACGCCTCTCAGTCTCGGGGCAAAAACCTTCTACACAGATGCCGGCGGACTCACGGTCTTGGGCGTCGCTGGAAATGCCTGGACTGAGACGATGGTTGCGAGCGGAACCTTGCGTCTGGATGTCCCGAACGCGCTCCCGCCCGCAGCCAGCCTGAGGGTCGGTATCGGTTATGGCCCCAACGGCACGCTGGATCTGAACGGCAACAATCAGACGACCAGCAAGTTGTATCCCGGCACGTCGAATGCGGGCACGCGCACCATCACCAGTTCGACGCCCGCCGTCCTGACGGTCAACCAGACCGAAAACACAACTTTCGACGGCCCGTTCACCGGCGCGGCTGGCCTGTGCAAAACCGGGACGGGC
>CAYSXF010000220.1:6422-6809 GCA_964434815.1 uncultured Lentisphaeraceae bacterium | reverse complement strand
GCATAGGCCGAGAGATCGACCTCGGCCGGCTGCCATGTTTTGGCATCGGAAAAGCGGGTGAAGAGTTCGCGTTCGGCGTTGGCCGCGTCCAGCACCTTCACGCGGAAATCGACGCCGTCGCTTTTCGGCTCATCGTCGCGGCTGTCGCGGATAGCCGTGTAGAACTTCATGCGAACCGGCGTATTGGTGGACAGGGCTAGCCGGTAGTCGGACCAGAGCGTGCCGTATCCGCCCTTCCAAGGAGGGTGGATGCTGAGGCAGCGGCGGAGAACGCCGCCGCGCTCGATTTCCTCTTGCGCGAACGTGGCGCCGCTCTCGCGGTCCGAGCCGCTGAAGCCGGCCGGCAGTTGCGTCGTGCGGCCGTTGCGATCCCACGCGGTTGCGGAC
>CAYSXF010000220.1:0-6412 GCA_964434815.1 uncultured Lentisphaeraceae bacterium | reverse complement strand
GTTGCGTACGGCGTGAAATGGGAAAGACGCCAGACGCCCGGCGCAGCCGAGATGGCTTTTGCGGACGACGGCTCGGCATTCTTGGCAGGACGAACAGCTTGAAAGACCGCGATGGGATGAAGTTCGACGCGGTCGAAGGCGAACCGCGCGTGGATCGGATAGAGCGCGTCCAGCACGCGGCTGCGGGCGGTGGCGGAACAGGGCACCTGCCACGATTGCCCCGGATCGACGGACACGGCAAAGGCGTTGGTGCCGGACACCTGCCAGTCGTCGTTCATGCTGACGGAAACGGTGCCCTTGACTGCTTGGCCGCTGCTGCTCTTGAGCCGAACGGTGAAAGCGAGCGGTTTGTCGGTCTCGACTTTCTTCGGCACGCCATCGATGCTGAGAGTGACTTGCTCCTGCGTGTCGGTCGGCGGGTTGAACGCAAAGAGGGCGAAGGTGCAGAAGAGCGAGAAAACGAATGAGACCAGTTGTTTAGCCATAGCGGTTTTTCTTTTCGCTTTGCAATGAGTGGCATGGGCGACCCGCCCATGATAACCACGGGCAAGTTGCCCGTGTCACAGGTGCATAACGACCTCTTCAACCTATCTACCTACTTTGCGCTACCGTACCGCACCGCGTACATCGTCGCGGCGACGTTGCGGGCGGCAGCGACCAGTTCAGGATAGGGCTGGTCGGTGACGGTCAGAAAGCCGATCTGGTAGTTCTCGCTGTCGCCGCGGCCGGTGAGCGCCTGGTCGCGCCACTGGAACCAGTGCGTTCCGACATAGCGCGGGTGGTTGAGGCACTCCGTGACAAAAGCCTTGTAGCACTCGGCGCGCTCCTGCTGGTTCTTTGTTGCGACGAGTCCGGTGTGAAAGATGCCGCGGTCGAGCGCGCCGAAATGGAACTCGCCGTTGATCAGGGGCTTGTCGTCGCTGCCCTCGGGCAGGTCTTTGTTGACCGACCGGTTGTAAATGTTGACGCTCACGACATCGCAGTATTTCGAGGAGGCGCGGTAGACGCTCGGCGCACCGGAAGCGATGCGGCAGCCGAGGTAGAGCGTATCGGGCGCGGCAGCCTTGAGCGCGTCGCGGATGACCCGGAAATACTGTTCGGCGATCTGCGCGTGAAAAGCTTCCAGATCAGCGCCACACTTCTTCGCATCCGGTTTATTGGTGCAGGACAGGAAAGCGTCCCAGGAGGCGAACGAGGTGCCCCACGCGGCGTTCACGGCTTCGGGCGATGCGTACTTCTTTTCCAGCCACGTTTTAAAAGCGACCTTTGCGGGTTGAGCGGCGGGGGAAAGAAGCGTGGAGAGCGCGAGGGCGCGGTCGTTGTTGCCCCAGGAGATTTCGTTATCGACGAAAGTGCCAATGCACCAAGGGTCGTTCGCGGTGCCGGCTTTCTGCTGCTCCATGGCGCGTTTGCGAATACTCTGGGCGAACTCAGGCGCAAAGGGGTCTACGAACTTGCCCCACCAGCCGTCCGAGCCCTCGATGCGCGGGCCGCTGGTGTTGAGGCAGGCCGTGTAGGGCGTGCGGCGGAGCAGGTAGACTTTGTCGTCCGACCAGTTGGCAACGGTGTTCAGTCCCCATGCGCGGATGCGCTGGTGCGCGAGGTTGGCAAAGGCCGCCTCCCAGTCCTCACCATATTTCCGCAACTGATTGGCGCGCGCGAAGTCGAAGGTTTTGAAAGAGCCCTTATCTTTGTAGAAGCCATGCGGGGCCCAGCCGCTCCAACCGTAGAATTTGGCAAAGGGCGTGCTCTTTTCCGGCAGCCATGAGAAATAGGGTTCGCGGCCAGTCACGCCTGTTTCTGCGCCGGGGCGCACGCAGTCCACGCCGTGCGAGAAGAAGAGGCGGCCGTCGGGATCGACCAGCCACCACTTGCCGTTCACTTTTTCGGTGCGGAAGTGGCCGGTCGCTTTGAGCTGCGGCCCGGCGCTCCAGCCGCCCCACGGGTCGCGGTCGGCGGGTCCGGTGTTCTCGGACAGCCATTTGGCTTCGTCGGTTTTGGCCTTTCGCAGTTCCTCTTCGGAGTGGATCTTGCCGGGCCAGTCGGCGTGGGCGAACTGGCCGAAGGTGTCCACGAACGGCAGGAAGGTGTCAGCCTTCAGGACGGAAAGCGGCTGCGCTTCCGCCTCGATTTTAACGATTTCGAAAGCGGCGGGTTCGGTGGGCTGGCCTAGGAAGACATGGAATTCGGCCGTTTTTCGGACGTTGAAGGTGCCGCCGTTGATGGCGGCCGGGAAGCCGCGCATGCCGACCAGTTCGAGCGGATTATCGAGGACCCAGGGGGTGAGACGCAGGTTGGTAGTGATCACGCCCTCCTCTCCGGGCTTGAGCGTGACGCTGCCGCCGGGAGAGTGCTCTTTCTGGTTGTGGTTCTTGACGCTTAGGTTGATCGTCAGCGGATGGGTGTCGGCGTTGCGGACCGTGACGCGCAGCGGTCCGTACGCAGCGAGATCATAGTCGCCCGCCTTGAAATAGACGGTGGCACCCGGCCAGTCGTATTTCGTACCGGTCTTTACGTGGATGCGCTTCTGCTCGTCGACCGTGATTTCGCTGGAGCTGTTCTTTCTGGCATCGCAAAGATCCGACGGCCATAGGGCCAGGGTTTCGGCCCGAAGGCTTGCGGCGACGATGAGCAGACCTGTGCAAACGACGGCATGGCGCATAACGGTACTCCCCAAAAAAGGTGTTTAGGCTGAAGGCGGTTAGACGATTAGGCAGAAGCCAAACACATATAGGGTGAAAGCATAACCAATCAGCGAGGAAAGGCAAGGCGTGATTAAGGAATTAAGCCGAGCCGGTGAAATGGCGCTTGATCAATGGCCGATGATCCGCGATGATTTTCGTCATCTTCGTGGGAGAACCATGTCCTGTCAGAGGCACCAGAAAAGGAACAGCAAAATGAGTCGCAACTTCGTGATCGCAATCGGAATGTGTTTGGCAGGGACAAGTCTTTTAGCTCAGGAGCAACCCAAGACGCGGGTTGAACATCCGAGAGAGGCAACGGAGTGGATCGTCTCGTACGCCTACAACGCCAACGATACGAAGCTGCCGCGCGTCTTGTTGGTCGGAGATTCGATCTGCAACGCATACAGCGGAGACGTCTGCAAAGAGCTTGCGGGGACAGCGTATGTCACTTTCTTCGCGACTTCGAAATGCGTATGCGACAAAAGCTATCTCAGGGCGCTCGCCTTCTTCCTCGACGAGGGCGACTACGCGGTTGTCCACTTCAACAACGGGCTGCATAGCCTTTCGAGCGACCGCCAGGACTGGGAGACCTGTCTCCGCGCGGCCATCAAACTGATCAAGTCGAAGGGCAAGGGCGCGAAGATTATCTGGGCAAGCTCCACGCCGCTTAAGGACCCTGCGCTGACTGCGAAAGCCAAAGAGCTGAACGCCATCGCGTCGCGGGTGATGTCCGAAGAGGGCATCCCCACTGACGATCTCTTTGCGCTGATGAATCCCTTGGACCGCGAGGCCAACTGGAGCGACACCTTCCATTTCAAGGGCGAGGCCAAGAAGCTGCAGGCCAAGGCAGTCGGCGACTGCGTGCGCAAAGCTTTAGGCGTAGGTAAAGCCTCCGACGCCGCGGCCGCGGCTTCCCTGAAAGCCGCCGGCACGCCGACCGGTCCTAACGGCAAACTGGACGCAACGAAGTGATTCCGTCAACACCCATAACCCGCCGCCGGTTTGTCCGGTCCGCCGCCGCAGGCACGGCGTTAACCGTCTGCCCCGGCTGCGTTTCTCGCGGGCCGCGGGCGACGGCCCCGTTGACCTTCGCTGTCCTCGGCGACACACATTACACGGCCCCCGAATTCAAAGCCAAAGAGTGGCTCCACCGGGCAGGAGACGAAATCCGCGCGCAGCATCCTGAAGTCGTTTTTGTCTGTCACACCGGCGATGTGGTCGAGGGCGGAACCTATGTCAATACCGAGGGTGGCGGCAAGAAATTCGCGCTGGCCGACTATGGGCAGATGACGCGCGAGCTGACGTTTGCCCGAGACGATTTGAGCGAGTCGTTCGGCGTCCCCGTGTTCATCGCGGTGGGAAATCACGACAAGCACGATCCCGGAAGCAAAGCCTTCAAAGAGATCATGCTGGCGCGCATGGCTCAGCAACTGGGAAGGCCGGTGACCGAAACCTACTACGCGTTCCGCTCTGGCAACGCCTGTTTCCTGTTCCTCGATTTCGCGCCGACGGATCTGCGGGCGCAGGCGGCATTTGCGGAAGAAACCCTACAGGCGGCCCGGGCGGACGGCGTGACACACCTGTTCGCGTTTGCCCATTTTCCGCTTTGGGTGCTCGCCCGTTCCGGTTTCTACAATCCGGCTTTCTCGGAATCGGTGCTGCCTCTGATGAAGAAATACCGCGTCGACGCGTTTTTCTGCGGGCATACCCACAACGCGACCGCCTGCGTGCGCATGATCGACGGTCAGCCGGTGACCCAGATACAGAACATCTCGACGGGCGGCGGCAGCCGGTTGATCCCCCTCGAACAGGTCCGCTCCCTGCTGTTTCCCGCCGACGAATCGCCTTACCACTGGGGCTTTCTGGAAGGCCTGCCGATGAGTTACTCGATTGTCCGCGTGGAAGCCGACTCGGTTCGCGTGCAATGGCATGTGCTTGGGCAAGGCGCGGTGCGGGAGTACGGGTGGCGGGAGCCCGGCAGTCTGGCAGACATCAAGCAGGCCGAACCGCCCCCGCGGACGATCGTCAGCGATTCGCAACTTCGGCAGGTGACGAAGGCGGAAATCATTTTTTGCCCGTGGGCGGAGCAGCGCACGCCGATCACGCTGACTCTCAACGGCGAACCGGTCGCGCAAACGCAGATCGGCCCCGCCTACAACATGTTCTGGGACGAGCAGCGCCTCGCCATCGGCCCGGATCAACTCGCGTGCCTGCGGCTCAACAACCGCGTGGAGATCGGCAATCCTGCGCGTGCGGTTTTCGGCCTAGCTCATCTTCGGCTGGAAGTTCGCCTTGCCGACGGGACCACCGCCGCAACGCCGGTCTGCGGTGATTTCGCTTTCTCATGCCGCCTGCCGCAGTCAGGGAAGCGTGTCCGGGCATGGACTGCCGCGCCCCGCAGCCGGATCCGCGAAGCCGATCTCGGGCACACGCTGCCGCCGATGGAGGTCCGTTTCAACCCTTGACCTGCGGCGCGCAGAGTCATGTCCTTCAGAAAGACTACCTGATGTTCGTCAGTGCCGTCCGCGCCTTTGTCCCGGCCCGGCCTCCGCTGCCGCCCGCATGGTGATCGTGGCGGTCCCACATGCACGAAATTCCGATTGACCAATCCCTGACAAGGAGATTACAGTAAGTGGACTAATAAATGTGGTTTGTAATTGGGTATGATAAGGAGTAACTCGATGAATAGTAAATGGTCTGGTCTTTATCGTCTTACGGTTCTCGTGGCGTGTGGTTGGGGTGGGTTTCTTCAAGCTGCCGATCGGAACTGGAACTCGGGAGCTAACGCGCAGTGGACCAACTCCTCCACCTGGGCGGAAGGTGCTGTGCCGACCGCTGCCGATAACGTGTTGCTCAATCTCGCCAGCACCATCACGGTTGCCTGTGGCGTAAATGCCTTTGCCAATACGGTGGCGTTAAGCAACGCCGTCAATAACCAAGCCCTTGCCATAGCGAATGGCGGCAGCTTGACGGTCAGCGGAGCGATCACCGATCCCGGTGCGGGGATAGCCGATATCAAAGTGAACAATGCCAGCGCAGCTAACGCCGCAAGCGTTCTTACCGCCTCGTCGCTAGCGTGCCGCGAATTCTCTATTCCTGTCGACGCCTCTGGGCCCCAATACCTCACGACGGGGTACGACATGACCCTCTCTTCCTGGATCAACGTGAATTACGGGAACATCGCTTACAGCCACACGTACCGGCAGACCAATGGAACCATCACCATCCCCAATGGCGGCTACGGGATCGTCTTGATGGACGCGACCGCAAAACCGGTTACAAACACCTTCGGCCGCTATATTCTGGACGGAGGGACGCTGAAGTCCGACCGCATCGGGGTGGCCGACGACAACGGGAACAACTCGGCCGACCGCTATGCCGGCACCGGGATCTTTGAATTCAACAACGGCACGGTCCAAACCCGTACGACCATCGACGCGGTCTGGTTCCGAAACGGCTACGCCTTGGAGAACTTCAACGGCAGCAACACCAGGGATACCCAGTACAACACCAGCAAGCCGACCACCATCCAGTTGTCGCAAAGCGGAACGCATGCGTTTTACGCCGACGGCTCCGGCAATAAAATTATCGTTTCACCCTCGGCCCAAGTGGTCAACAAGCCCGGCGAAGCGGGCACCCTTTTCAAGATCGGCTCGGGCGACCTGGTCTTGACGGGCGGCGGGCTGGCTGCGACCAACTCGTGGACGGGCGACACGACGGTGACCAAC
>CAYSXF010000219.1:0-6817 GCA_964434815.1 uncultured Lentisphaeraceae bacterium | reverse complement strand
CGGAGTTGGCGATGCTGATCGTGCCGTTGGTCTGGCGGTAATAGTTGGTCTGGGTCAGCCCGCCCGCGTTTACACCAAGTTGCGTTAAGTAGTTTATATCGTAACCGGTCGTGAGGTACTGAGGTCCGGTGCCGGCGTACAAGGCAAGTTCACGGGCCGCCATCGACGATGCGGTGAGCACGCTGGCAGCATTCGTCGCGGACGAGTTGTACACGCTCCAAAACGCCGTATTCAATGCGGGATTGGTGATAATGCCGCTCACCGTGAGACTGCCGCCATCGGCGATGGCCATGGTGACATTCGTGTTAACGGTGTTGTCGAAAGAGAGGGACGCCGCGACTGCGGCGGTGCCGCTCTGGACAGTCAGAGAAACGTTGCCGACGATATTGCTGACGGAGACGCTCTCCGTCGCCAGCGGAACGATGGGCGGCGCCCATATGGAGGCGGTGCCCCAATTCGCACTCGTGGAGCCGATCCACGTTTTGTCCGCCGCCAGTGAGAAACTCGCGCAGCCGCAAGCCATGACGACAACCATCCAGCCGGCATTAAGCATGATTCTGTTCATCGGCAAACTCCTTATTGTCACGCGATAAGATCGCTATAATAACCACCATTTACGATTTCGTACTTTATTCTTCTTTCCCTGACATTTCAAGCCGACAATTACGCATTGCGCTGATCGAGCACGTGTCAGTGTTGCTTTCTCACGCTCGCTCTTTTAATTTCGGCGCGGATGGTGCATACTACCGTCAAATCGTGTTTAAAAGGTGGGGCGTTGCACTGTCAATGGTCAGGCTTACTTGGGGGCTGGAGCATGAAGAGAGGATTGCTGTTAACGGGCCTTTGTGCCGCTGTGTCGGTCGTCTGGGCGGAAACGGCTGAGGATGTTCTGAGGCGCGACTGGCTTCGGCAGGCGGAATTGCGTTTTTCCGAGGAGCCGAACCTGCGCGTGAAAAAGAGTGCGGCCACATGCGAGGCGGATGCGGCTGGAGCAGTAAACGGGGTAGTCAACGAGCCGTGGGGCTTTCACACAGGGTTGGATGTGAACCCTTGGTGGCAGGTGGACTTGCAGGTGCCGGTCAAAATTGACCGTGTGGTCGTGCATAACCGCTCAGGTAATTTCCAAGACCGTACGCTGACACTCCAATTGCTTGTCTCAAATGATGGCAAGACGTGGCAGAAGCAATACCAGAACAGCGCCACCAAGTTCGGTTCAGCCGCTGCGGCGCTGACTATCCCGTGCGATGGCTGCGAAGCCCGGTTCATCCGCGTGCAACTCGCTGTCAAGCAGTACCTGAGCCTCAATGAGGTGCAGGTCTTCGCAGTAGGCTCTCAGGAGAACGTGGCCTTGCATCGGCCTGCCACGCAATCAAGCGTGTCAGAGTGGTCGGCGGATCATCTGTCGGCAACCAAAGGGATCAGTCTGGCCGACATGGCGAAGGAGTCGTTGGCGCGCGGCGAAAAGCTGGCGGTGACGTTGCGTGCGGCGGGAGTGGATGTCGCGGCGTTTGAGACCGATGCGGCAAGCTTGAAGCGGCGGCTGGCCGAGGCGAAGGGTTTATCGGTCGAGGAGCAGCAGGCGCTCTACTTCGCAGTGCGGCAAAGCGTTCGGGCGCTGGCGCTGAGCAATCCGCTGCTGAAATTCGACAAGCTGCTGGTGACCAAGCAGCTTGAGCCTGGATGGATCTACCACATGTCCGACCAGTATCTGGGCTGGTGGTCGCGGCCCGGCGGAGGCATCTACGTGCTGGAGGATTTCAAGTCCGGCAAGCCCAAAGAGACGTGCCTGACGGGAAGTTTCGCGGAGGGCTGTTTCCAGCGTCCGATGCTCTCGTGGGACGCGAAGCGCATCGTCTTCGCCTACTGCCGCTTTGTTCCGGGACTGGCTGAGAGCCGTGACAAGGTCACGAAGGGCACGCTGCCCGAGGAGTCGTTCTATCACCTCTTCGAGATGAACGTGGACGGGTCGGGGCTGCGGCAGATCACCTCCGGCAAGTACAACGATTTCGACGCTCGCTATCTGCCCGATGGGCGGATCGTCTTTCTGTCGACGCGGCGCGGCTGGCAGACGCGCTACACCGACGACGACGTGCGCAAGACCTTGGCGAACACAGAACAGCCAGAGTCGTATGTGCGCTGCGGTGGCGATGCGTATCGGCCCGTGGCCGTCTACACGCTGCACACGGTTAAGGCGGACGGTTCCGACATGCGCACAGTCTCGCCCTTCGAAATGTTCGAGTGGACACCGTCCGTCGCGAACGACGGTGGCATTGTCTACGCGCGCTGGGACTACATCGACCGCAACAACATGCCGTACATGGGGCTGTGGCGGATGAATCCTGACGGCACCCAGCCCATGCATCTGTTTGGCAATTATACGGAGCGCCCGCATACGATGTTCGAGGCGCGCCCCGTTCCCGGTTCGCGCAAGTTCGTTTTCACGGCGGGAGCCCACCACACCAACACGGGCGGCTCGCTCGTGCTGCTGGATGTCACGCGCGGTGAAGACGGTCCGGATGCGATGACGCGGCTCACACCCGAGGTGCCGTTCCCTGAGATCGACACAACCGGCGATGGCGGCCACTGGCTGCGGCACTACTACGCGTCGCCGTGGCCGCTCTCGGAAACATTCTACCTGACGGCGTGGAGCCACCGCGGCCTGCTGACCCATTTCCATAAGAACGAAGAGGGGAACGGAATGGGTGTCTACCTCTATGACGCGTTCGGCAATCTGGACCTGCTCTGCGCGGACGAGAAGTATCAAGTGCTGCATCCTATTCCGCTCGCGCCGCAGGCGACGCCGCCGGTGATCGCCAGTCTGCTTGAGCCCGCCGCGCCGAAGAAGGGCCGCTTCATGCTGACCGACGTTTACAACAGCCGCAGGCCGATGCCGCAAGGCGCAGTGATCAAGCGACTGCGCATCGTCGCGGTGCCGCCCAAAACGCAACCGAACATGAACGCGCCGGAGATCGGGCTGACGCGCGACGATCCGGGCAAATGCGTGCTGGGAACGGTGCCGGTGGAGGCCGACGGGTCGGCCAACTTCGAGGCACCGTCAAACGTGACGCTTTTCTTCCAGGCACTGGACGAAGAAGGCGTAGTCGTGCAGACCATGCGCAGCGCGGTATCCCTGCAGGCCGGACAGACGTGGTCGTGCGCGGGCTGCCACGACGCGAAGAATCAGAACGCTCTGAACGTGCGCATGCGGAAGCAGCCGCTGGCGTCGCGTCGCGAGCCTTCGCGGCTCACGCCTGACGCTGAAGGCAGTTGGCCGTTCCGCTTTGACCGCTTGGTGCAGCCGGTGCTGGCGAAGGATTGCGTGCGCTGCCACACGGGGGCGCAAGGCAAGCCGTTCGCATTTTCAGACGATCCGCGCGCGGCTTGGAAGATTCTCGCCGATGCGGGCAAAAATCCGGTGCGCGGCTTGGTCAAGCGCCAATATATGAGCGGCGAATCTGTGCCGGGAACAAGTATCGCCGTGCAGAGCGCTCTGCTGCCGCATCTGCGCAAACTCAGGAAGGACAATGCGATTCCGGCTGACGCCTTCAATCGGCTTGTGCTGTGGCTAGACATTTACGGTCAGTATGAAGGGCACTTCAATGCGTGGCAGGAGGGTGAGCTGGTCGCGCTTCGCAAAGAATGGTCGGGGCTCGGACTGATGGAAGATAGGCCCTAACGCAAGGCCATGATGGCCTCGGCAAATTATTTCCATCTAAATTCCTGTGATTCTGTGACGGGGTAGACCATTTGGCTGTTGGAGATGAATCGAAAAAAGGGCTTCCCAATTTTTGAGGATAAGCGTATATTTAAATCGTTGAACCGTAGTTCACACGGCTTGATGGGCTCAAATCCCGTGTAGCAATGTTATGAGGAGTTATAGTTCATGAAGTGGCTTGTATACGACAGTGAGACGGGACGACCGTCACCAATTTCGCATTCACCATTTGTTGTTGGACGCTCTTCGGACTGTGACTTAAGGCTCTCATCGAGTACGGTCAGCCGGCAACATCTGCAGATAATCCAGCACAAAAATAAACTCGAACTGAAAAATCTAAGCAGTGATAACCCTGCTATGATGAACGGTCAGGTCCTTGAACATTGCGTGTTGGAGCCCAAGTATATAGGGCTGGTCGAACTGGCTAGCGTAAGACTGATCTTTGCAATTGATTCGGTCAACATTACATCTATGATGTCGAAATGGTTTGATGTGCCAACAAAATATTGTTTTTTGACAGATGGCATTGCTTATGGGCCCTTCATAGAAGAAAAGCTGTCGGCGGAGATTGAGGCCGGCTCATTGCGCCCTGATTCTCTTTTTTGGGAGTACGGCGAAGAGCAAGAAAAAATTTTGGCAAGGGAGGTTGAAGGCCTGGAGTTCCCAGATCCGAGTCCGAAGTTTGTCAACTTGAACTCTTCCGATTCTCGGACAATCGGAGATGACGAAAGCATTATGTGTCCTTTCTGCCGTCATGTTACATCAATCGATGACGTGTTGGCCGTCTCCGTTGATCCTCACTCAATCGGAGATCCCGTTCTTGGTGAGTCAGAGCAGCAACGTTTTCTGCCAACACGCTTCACCCCTGATGGGCTAGCGATAGACGCGGGAGGGGTGATCTGTCCGGATCTTGCTTGTCCAAAATGTCACATGATCCTCCCTACGGCTGTTCTAAATGATCCATTGCGCATTATGTCGATAGTTGGCGCGCCCGGCTCGGGGAAGTCCTATTTTCTCGCATCTTCGGCTTGGCATATGCGAAGCATTTTACCGTCCAAATTCGGGCTAGGTTTTATGGATGTTGACCCAAGCATCAATCGGTGGATCAACGACTATGAGGAACGGCTTTTTTTCAAGGAAGACAGCGAAGAATTACAAAATATCGAGAAGACCCAACTGCAATCAAAGGCTGTCTATCGGCAAGTATTGATGGACGGGAGTCCAACAACACTTCCTCTCCCTAGTCTGTTTCACATCTCACCGTCAGATGATGAGCGTCAAATTTTTGCTCTTTATGATAATGCGGGCGAACATTTTCAGGTGGGAGCGGATCTCCGGGCACAGCCGGGGACTTTGCACATGCTAAATGCCGAGGCTATCCTGTTCCTTTTTGATCCGTCAGGTGATCCACGCTTTAGAAATATGTTGGAAAAGGGTGATGGAACCGCTTCCAATAAAGCCCAACGGCAGGATGTGTTGCTTGCCGAAATGGCATCAAGAATTAGCCGACATTTGGGAAATCGAAGGCAGGCAAAACTCACTAAACCACTGATTTTTGGAGTCTCGAAGGCCGATATGCTGTTGCATTTGCTTCCGAGAGACTTGTCGCCTTACGAAAGCGACAAGTCCGGGAAAGTGGCGCTCAATCTGACGGCTCTTGGAAACATGTCCGCCGTACTACGGACGCTGATTGGAAAACATGCACCAGAGCTTATTAATACGGTTGAGTCCATCGCGCAAAACGTGGTCTACATGCCTGTTAGTGCTTTAGGCCATAACCCCATGCGCGAGGGTGTCAGGCCTTGTGATATTCACGCCTTCTGGGTTGAGATGCCGCTTGTTTACACGCTGGGAACCATGGGGTTGATTCCGACGGTAGGGTCGATTGAAGAAGGTGTCGCGGCCGCGAGGTAAAAATGATTCAGGAACTCGTTTATACATCGCTCGAAAATGGTCTTTTGTCTGGCACCCGTGGGTTCTCGACCGCCGCAATGACGGAAGGCATGTCAACGCAGACGCGACAGCTTCTCGAGTCTCTAAGCGGGTATCCGCATCTCTATACGGGGCATGATGACTCTTATGCAAAAAATCCCTTGGCATGGAGTCATCTAATTTCCCCCAAGGGCGAATCTGTTCTGTCGCGGGTAGCAGCGCATGATTTTGACTACACCGGCAGGACGAATATGCTTGCTCACCACCTGCTGGTCAGCGGCGAAAAAATTCTCCCGGTCTGTGGCCCTGCTGAGGTTTTGCGCACTCCCGGTGTGCTTTTGAGCGACTGGCCCTTCGGCGCGAAGTATTTGGAAAAAGAGCGTATTAACCTGTCCTTTTTTAAGGACGTTCAAGCCCCTTCTCCGCGGGCGGCCGTTTGGGGTAAGACGCGTGTCGGCGAGATGGGTGCTGCGGCGTTGGCCCAATTCTTCAAGAATTCGCTCAAGAACAAACAGACATCCGCATTGCCTGCTTACGTTGTTTTCAATCCTGAAGAACAATTTGACCTCTTGTCTTTAGTTGCGGAAGCGTCCGCCTTGCTCACTCCTGCTGAACGGTGGCAGGCGACCTTCTGCACGTATTTCACTGCTCTGCCGATCGGCATGCGGTGCGACTGGCGTTTTTGCCTGAAAAACGATTCGACGTTTATGCGTCAGCGTGCCCGCGCTTTGTGGATTGATCTTTCGAGTGGAGAATTTCATAACGACAGTTTCGACTACAAAGCCTTGGCACAAGTTGCGGTGACGGGCATACGCCCCTATGAAGTTGTCACTCCGAAAGGTGGCGAGGGAAAGCCACTGGCAGAGGTGGACATATCTAAATCTGGCGGCGTAGTGCCGCGAGGATCATGCACGCCCAGATTGACGCCTAGAATACCGGCGCCTCCAGCGCAAAAGATGCAGCCCGTGTTCGACCCGTATGTCCGGCAAGACCCGCTCGCGCATGACAAGAGGGTTTTAATCGGGGCTGCGATAGCCGTTCTTCTTCTTGTTGTCGTTTCTGCTGTGGTATGGTGCTTCAAGGGAGGAGACAAGAGACAAGCTACTGAAAAGAAAGAGTCGAAAAATGTAGCGGAGGTGGCTGTCGGGGCGGAAACTAACACTGTAAAAG
>CAYSXF010000218.1:0-6829 GCA_964434815.1 uncultured Lentisphaeraceae bacterium | reverse complement strand
TCGCGGATGTTGTAGAGCACTGGAGCGAAGAGCGCGGGGCGGGCGGCGGTCTGACGCATGATGGCGCGGGACTCGCCGCCCGCCACGCGCTTTTCGCTCCAGTGCTCTACAACATCCGCGACGAACTCTCCACCACCGTCTCCGCCAATCCGTTCGACTACGATTTCTCGCCCGCCAGCCTCACGGCCTTCCGCCGCTGGCTCGCAGCGCGCTACCCCTCGCTCGATGTCCTCAACGCCGCCTGGATCACCGGCTTCACCTCCTGGGACGCGGTCGCGCCATTCACGACTGACGAGATCAAAGCACGCCTCAGCGGCTGTCGCGATCCGCAGGGCCAGAAGCCTGACTGGCAAGCTGTGCGCGCCATGCGCTACACGCCGGAGGCTGTGCGGGCAGCGCCCGCCTGCTGGCACCTCGCGCCATGGTGCGATTTCCGCGCGTTCATGGATGACAGCCTCGCCGAGACGCTGGCCGACCTTCGCGCCTCCGCTCACACGGCGGATCCGGCCACGCCCGTGGGTATCGAGGGCACGCAAATGCCCAGCGCCTGGGGCGGCTATGACCTCTGGAAACTATCGAGGGAGCTCGACTGGGTGGAGCCTTACGACATCACAGCCGCGCGAGCGATTTTCGGCTCGTTCATGCGCGGCAAGCCCCAGCTCGCCACCTATGGAGAGCGCGATCCCGTAGCCGTCTCTCGGCGCATGTGGCACCTGCTGCTGGAAGGGGATTGCGGTGCGATCCTGTGGTGGAGCGAAGACCTGCTCGAAGGCTCAGGCGATTCTCTGCGCCTCAGCGCCAAAGGCCGCGCCCTCGCCCCTGTCGTGCGCGAGATGCAGTCGCCTCTCGTCCGCCAACTGCTGCGAGCGGATCGTCTCTTTGATCCCGTCGCCGTCCACTACTCGCAGCCTTCGATTCAGCTCGCCTGGCTTTTCGAATCGTTCGAGGACGGAGCCACGTGGCAGCGCCGCTTCTCAAGCTACGAGGCCGCGCATAACCGGCACGCGGCCCTGCGCACCGACCTGTGGCAGCGCCTGCGCGAAGCAGGCTGGTCGCCTCAGTTCGTCGCCTACGAGGAGATCGGAAAAGACGCCCTGCTTAAGCGCGGCTTCACC
This sequence comes from uncultured Lentisphaeraceae bacterium, assembly GCA_964434815.1. GTDB lineage: Bacteria > Verrucomicrobiota > Kiritimatiellia > RFP12 > UBA1067 > CAYSXF01. The sequence continues at coordinate 5,714 of CAYSXF010000218.1, read as the reverse complement.
ACCTGCATCCTGCCCGACTCCTACTCGCTTTCAGAACAAGAGGCAGCCGCTCTTCGGCGCTTTGCGCAGACACCCAACAACCGGCTGCTCTACACAGGCGAACCGGGCGTCTTCCTCGCCAACGGCACCCCGCGCACCATGCCGGCTTTTCCATTCTGCACTCAGACGGTCGCGCAACTGGTCGCGCAGCTTCCGCCGCCTGTCGTGCGTGTCACCACGCCTGATACCGGTGTCTGCGTGTACCGCTACAGGTTCGGCAACGACTTTTTCTTCGCCCTCGAACAGCGCCAACGCGGTCAGAGCGGCGAAGACGTGACGCAGAGTGTCACGACCGACATGCGAAACGAAAGCGTGCGCGTGACCTTCGCGTATGGTGACGCACGCCCTCTCTTCGATATGCGATCAGGGCATGAAGTCGGCGGAAGCGGCCATGCCACCGTCGATGTGCCGTTCGAACACCCCGCATTATTAGGCTTCTGCAAGCCCTGAAGCCCGACTGCTCACAACCGGCACGCGTCATGTGCAGATGGTCCGCTGTGTTTCAAGGTCTCGGCGGTTGCGGCCGATTCCCGGATTAGGCTATACTTGTACGCTAACTATGTTTCTCACCCCTGAAATTCTCGCCCCTGCCGGCGATATGACCTGCCTCCAAGCCGCGCTGGACGCGGGCGCTGACGCGGTGTATCTCGGTCTAGAGACGTTCAACATGCGGCAGTTGGCCACGCGCAACTTCACGCGTGAGACCCTGCCCGAAGCATCCCTGCGCTGCCGCGAGCGCGGGGTTAAACTCTATCTCACGCTGAACAGCATTCTCTTCGACAGCGAACTCGCAGCGTTGGACGAGACCCTCCGCTGGGCGCAGCCCCACATCGATGCTGCGATCGTCGCCGACTGGGCCGCCGTGGAGGTCTGCAAGCGGCTCGGAGTCTCCTTCCATATCTCCACGCAGATGTCCTGTTCGAACGCCGCCGCCGCGCGCTTCTTAAAGGCCCAAGGCGCGAGCCGCGTCGTGCTGGCGCGCGAATGCACGCTGGACGAGGTCGCAGCCATCGCCGCATCTGCAGGCATCGAGGTCGAGACCTTCGTTCACGGTGCGATCTGCGTGGCGGTCTCGGGCCGCTGCCTGCTTTCGCACGACGCCTACGGCTGTTCCAGCAGCCGCGGCGCGTGCCACCAGCCCTGCCGCAGACAGTTTCTGATCCGGGAAGTGCGCGAGGGCGAGAACGCCGACGCTGAATTCGTCGTCGGCCCGCACACGGTGCTCTCGGCCCGCGACCTCTGCTCGCTGCCGTTCGTGGACAAGCTGATGGGCGCGGGCATCGCCGCCTTCAAAATCGAAGGCCGCGCGCGCAACCCAGAGTACGTGAAGGCGGTGGTCACCGCCTACCGCGCCGCCGTCTCGGCGGTTCTGGAAGGCACCTTCACGCCAGAGTTGGCGCAGCGTCTGACCGACGACTGCGCGAAGGTCTATCACCGCGAATTCGGCTGCGGCCTCTTCCACGGGCGGCCAGGCGCGGGCCAGTTCACCGACACGGACGCCAACCAGGCCACGGCCCAGAAGCGCCACGTCGGCATCGTGCTGAACTACTACCCCAAGGCCAAGGCGGTCCAGATCGCCGTCCAGGACCACCCCGTCGCGATCGGCGATACGCTCTCGATCCACGGCCCGACCTCAGGGGTTGTAGATCTGACCGTCACAGCCCTGCGGCGCGACGAGGAGGTCTGCGCACGCGCCGAAAAAGGCACGTGGATCACATTTCCCTGCGAGCAGCGCGTGCGCTTAAACGACAAAGTCTTCATTGTCAAAGGAGTCTCAAACCCATGAACCGAACCTGTCTTATCCTGACGATTCTCTGCCTGTCCTTGCCTGCGGCGCGAGCCGCCGAGACCCTCGCCACGTCGGCTGCCACGCTCGAACTCGAAAATCCTGCCTGCGAGTTCTCGCCCCAGCTCTTCATGCCGAACTGGCAGATGAAACGCGCCTCGGGCGGCCAGAGCCGCGATGAAAAAGGCGCGTTCCCCTTCCTCTTTTCGACTGACGGCGCCGAAGACATCCGCGGCTCGGCCGTCTTCGCGCAGACGTCCGACGGCGCGGTCGACGCGGCCTACACCTTCACGCCTGCGCGCGACGTGACGTTGAACTGCCTCTATGTCGGCACCGCCCTGCCGACCGGCGCTTTCGCGGGCGGCACCTGGAAGAGCGACGACCAGCAGGGGCAGATTCCCTCCGAAAACAAGGGGCTGACGGTGATGGCCCGGACAGCCCGCACGCTGACCCTGACGCAGCCGGACGGTCAGCACCGCCTTGAATTCACCTTTCCTGAGCCAACCTCTGTCATGATCCAAGACGACCGCCAATGGGGTCCGACTTTTTCAGTTCGCATCGGACACAACGGCGGATCGAAAACGTTCAAGGCGGGCGAGCCGTTCACCGTGCGCTTCACGCTGGCGACGCACGAGCCGCAGCACCTGACGCTCGACGCGCCCGTCACCATCCAAGCAGGCGCCGACTGGATACCGCTGAAAGAGGAAATGGATATCCTTCCCGGATCAGCGCTAGATTTCAGCGCACGGGGATTTTCCGATGCGCCCGCAGGAAAATACGGACGTGTGATCGCGAAAGGCCCGCATTTCGAGTTTGAGCGCAAGCCCGGCGTGCCGCAGCGCTTCTACGGCGTGAACCTCTGCTTCACCGCCAATTTCCTCGACGCCGATCAGTCCGCGCGGCTCGCGGGGCGGCTGGCCCGCACCGGCTACAACGCCGTGCGCATCCACCATTACGACGGCGGGCTTGTCGAGGGATCGAAAGACGGCACGACGCTCAACCCGGACAAGCTGGAGCGGTTCGACGCCTTAATGGCCGCGTGCGTCACCAACGGCCTCTATGTCACAACCGACCTCTTCGTCTCGCGTCCTGTGCCGTGGCGCAGCGTGGGCATCGACCGCGACGGCATGATCCCGATGAACGATTACAAGATCCTTGTGCCTGTTCACGAAGGCGCATGGGAGAACTTCAAGACGTTCACGCGGCAACTGCTGACCCACGTCAATCCCTACACGGGCCGCCGTTACGCTGACGAGCCCGCGTTGGCGTGGCTTTCGATGATCAACGAAGGGAACTTCGGCAACTACCTTGCTGAGATGCGCACCATCCCGGAGTGGCAGCAGGCGTGGCAGGCCTGGCTGGCAAAGCGGCAGGCCCAAGAGCCGCAACTGTACGCGGGCGTGCCCGCCACCATTCCCGACAGCGTCTACTGGACGAGCCGTCACATCACCGCGTTCGTGCTGTTCCTCCAAGAGACCGAGGCGCGCATGATCACGCGCATGAAGGCCTTCCTGCGCGACGAACTGGCCTGCCGCGCCTTGATCACCGACCGCAACGCTTGGACCAACCACGCCTCTGACCAACTGTCGCGCGAGGAACTCTACGACTACGTGGACGACCACTTTTACGTGGACCATCCCGAATTCATCGAGCGCCCGTGGCAGTTGCCCAGCAAATGCGCGAACGTCAACCCGCTCAAGAACGCGGCCATGGGCGCGCAAAGCTTGGTCTTCACCCGGCTGCTGAACAAGCCCTTCACCATCACCGAGTACAACTACGCAGCGCCCGGGCGCTTCCGCGGCGTGGGCGGAATCCTCACCGGCGCGCTGGGTGCCTTGCAGGACTGGGGCGGCATCTGGCGCTTCGCTTACGGTCACAACGCCGAGACCGTCATGCGTTCAGAGGGGACGGCGCTGAACTATTTCGACATGGCCGCCGACCCGCTGTCGCAGGCGGCTGAACGCGCCACGCTCTGCCTCTTCTTGCGCGGCGACCTAGCCCCGCTCAAGCGCAGCTACGCGCTGGTGCTGCCCAAGGGCGACCTGCTCCGGATGCGCGACGCCATGCCCCAAAACCGAACCGACTGGCCGTGGCTGGCTTGGTACGCCCGGCTGGGCACGCAGGTATCGGACGCCGCACCCGAGGGCGTCACCTGGTCCGGACGCTTTCCAGACGTGTACGGACTTCCTTCCGGCGATGCTCGCAAACTGCTCTCGGCCGATCCGTCGAAGCCGCTGCCGCCTGCGGGCGACGGCGCTGTGACCATCGATAACGCCAGCGGCACCTTCGTGCTCAACACGCCGCGAACCAGCGGCGGCTTTGCCGAGAGCGGCATGGTGGATGCAGGCGCGCTGATCTTCGATGTGGGCAGCGCGCCTGCCACGGTCTGGGTCAGTGCACTCGACGGAAAGCCCATCAAAACCTCCTCGCGCCTGCTGCTGACCCACCTCACCGACGTGCAGAACAGCGGCACCCGCTATGCGCAGCAGACACGCAAAACGCTGCTCGCCTGGGGCAGTCTGCCGCACCTCGTGCGCAGCGGCACCGCCGAGATTCGGCTTGCGGTCAAACCCGCCAAAGACTATAAGGTGTATGTGTTATCGACAGGTGGCCGGCGTTTAGGGGAAGTTCCTTGCCACGTCGTCAAGGGCCGGCTCGCCTTCACGGCATCTGTCGCCGGACAACCTGACTCCGCCTCGATGCTCTATGAGGTCGCGAAGGAGTGAGCAACATAAATTTCGCTCATGAAGACAGCCCTTTATATTCTTGCCTTGCTGGGAGCCGCCGCCGCGAACGCTGCGGTCAGTTTCGGCCCTGCCAAAAATTATCCCAATATCGGCTTCATGTTCCCGTGCCTTTCCAACGCCAAGGCCGACCCGATCCCCATGCCGCTGGCTCACGCCTACGTGTCTTCGGAGGAAGACTCGCTGGTGCGCGAAGACCGCTTCGATCCGTTCGAACTCTGGTACGCCAACCAATGCTGCGCCCGCTGGCACGACGACCAAGGCAACCGGCTCGTGGTCGGCCGGCTCACGTGCAAGCTGCCCGACTTCGAGGCTGAGAACGTCTCGCGCAAACGCTTCGACATTGAGATGTCCAACGACGACAACCTCGTCAATCCCGACAAAGCGGCGGATGTCAACGAGTGGGTGGCGACGTTCGTCGACACCGCTGTCTATGAACCCAAAAAATTGAAGCTCAATTCCTTCGCCCTCGACGAGCTGCGCGTCTTCACGTGCGACGCGACCAACATGCTGATCTACGCCTTCCGTCCGCGCCGCATCGGGAACGCCAAGAATTTCGACTGGTTCTGCGTCACACTTCAGGTGTCTGGCGCAACCGATTTCAAGGCCTTACGGGAGGCCTTCGAAGAGCAGTTCATCGGCAAGATCGCGCTGCCGAACCGATCTTCAGCGGGCGAAGGCGCACAGTCCGGGGAGGTACGCACAGCGCACGCGGGCGAGAAGCTGTTCGACCAGCCCGACCACCCTGTCCGCATCGAAGCGCGCAAGAGCATCGAGAATTACGACACCTGGTGGTTCGCCGAAACGGACGGCTACATCATCCTTTCCGACGTGAGCACCGAGGTCGGAAAGTCCATTGTCCGCGACGTGCAAGAGGCTCTGCCGGCCTTTCGAAAAGCCTATGAGAAACTGGTTCCGCCGCTCACCCGTGAGCGCGACGTCTCGTTGATCCGGCTGTTTCAGACCCGCGACGACTATGTGCGTTATGTCGGTAAAGATCAGGCTTGGACGGGCGGAGTCTGGATGCCTGGGCGCCGCGAGCTGGTTCTGGCCCAAGGGTTCAACAAAGAGGAAATGATGCGCGTCATCCGCCATGAGGCCTTTCACCAGTACCTCTCCTATGCGTACTGCATGATCCCCGCCGC
>CAYSXF010000217.1:0-6841 GCA_964434815.1 uncultured Lentisphaeraceae bacterium | reverse complement strand
TACACCTCTCTATTCGTCGGCAGCGTCAGATGTGTATAAGAGACAGGCCTGATCTTTATACCCGTCGTTCAGAACCGGGCCGTTGTCGCTGCTCAGGACAACGAGCGTATCTTCCGCGAGGCCGCAGCGGTCGATCGCATCGAGAACCGCGCCGACTTGAAAGTCGAACTGCACGATCACGTCGCCGCGCGATCCCATCGACGTCTTGCCGACGAACCGAGGATTCGGCACCCTCGGCACATGGATATCATGCGTAGCAAAATAGAGGAAGAACGGCCTGTCCTTGTTGCGCTCAATGAAGACCACGCCCTTCGCAGCCAGCGTGTCGGCCATATTCTCGTCCACCCAGCGGGCCTTCTTGCCGCCGGTCATATAGCCGATACGGCCAATCCCGTTGACCACGGCGAAGTTGTGCCCGTAATCCCAGTCCAGCTTCAGCGTGTCGCGGTTCTTCCGGCCGTCCAGCTCTCCCGGGTAATTCTCTTCGTTTAAGGCATAACTGACCTTGATCGGATCGGCGGGATCAAGCCCCACCACCCGCTGGTTCTCCACGTACACGCACGGCGTGCGGTCGCCCGTGGCCGGAATCAGGAAGGAGTAGTCGAATCCGATTTCGCGCGGCCCGGGGACGATCTCCCGGTTCCAGTCGGTCTTCTCTTGGCCAAGACCCAGTCCCAGATGCCACTTGCCGACCGCGCCCGTCGTATAGCCTGCCTTCTTGAGGACGGAAGGCAGCGTCGTGCGTCCTGGCTCGATCAGCAAAGCGGCGTCACCTGTGGCGATGCCGGTCCCCTTCTTGCGCCAAGCGTACTCGCCTGTCATGAGCGCGTAACGCGATGGCGTGCAGACCGAGGCGGGTGCGTGGGCATCACTGAAACGCATCCCCTCGCGGGCCAGCCGGTCGACGTTGGGCGTCGTCACGGCTTTCGCGCCGTAGCAGGACACATCCCCCCAGCCCAGATCATCCGCCAGAATGAGGACGATATTCTTGGGGCGCAGAACCTGCGCCGCCCGCAACGATTCCGCGCAGCCGACAACCGCCAATCCCATCAGACAACTTAGTAGCCGCCGGCTCATTGCTCGCCCTCCTGTCACCTGCCCTCTGATCTCCGACATCTTACCTCTGACTTCCGACCTCTTCTCATCACAGCTCGCGGATGTAGATGTTCTTGAATTCGATGGGGTCGCCGTGGCACTGCAGCTCAATCTGCTCCTTCGGGAAAATCGGCTGGCTGCGGTCCCAGTAGTTCTCCAGCACCGTGTTGTCAACGACCAATATGCCGTTGAGCTTGACCGTGACCTTGTCCCCGACCATCTTGATGTAGAAGGTGTTCCAATCGCCGATCTGCCGGTCGGCGATGACCAACGCCTTGCTCGAGTTCTTCTGGTTGTTGTAGAGGCCGCCGGAGCCGATGTTCCACTGGTTGTGAGCGTCCCAAATCTGCACTTGCGGCGAGCCGCGCAGATAGAGCCCGCTGTCGCCGCGCACAGTGAGCAGGCGCCAATCCACAAACATCTCAAAGTCGCCGTAGTCCTTGGCCGTCGCCAGGCTGTAGCCCTTGCCGTCGAAATAAAGCGACCCGTTGTCGCGCACGTGCCAGCTCTTGCGCATCTCTTCGTCCGCCTTGACCTGGATCTCTGCGCGCTTCTCGGGCGTCGCCTTCTGCCGCACGATCGGGCTGTCGAACTTCTCCGTGCGCGTCACGCCCTTCCAGTTGGTCAGGTCTTTGCCGTTGAACAGGGCCGTGAAGCCGGCGGGCGCAGTGTTGTCGGCGGGCTGAGCGACCTGGTAGTCCGCGCCGACCTCTTTGACGCGGATGTTGCGCCAATCCACGCGGCAGCCATGCCCCAGCCAGCCGATGTGGCCCGCGGGATTATGCAGCCCCGGGTGCTTCTTGCCATCGACGGTATCCTTGATGCCGGCGATGTCCGCGTCCACAATCACCTCGCCATTCAGAATCACGGTGATCTTGGAACCGATGGCGCGCACCTCTTGGAAGTTCCACTGCCCGACCTTTTTCTGGAACCCGCGCTTGGCCGGCACCACGCCGTAGATCGAGCCGTGATACTGGTAGTCATGCAGCTTCGTGTACTGCGAGCCCGAATCGTCCAGAATCTGCAGCTCCATGCCGTTGTAGGCCGCGTCGCCCTCGGGCGGGCACCGGATGCCGAGCCCGTTATTCGAGTTGGTGTAGACGAGGAACTCGAACCGCAGGATGAAATTGTCGTATTGCTTGGCCGTTAATAGTTTTCCGCCTATGGACGGGATGCAATACAGAAGGCCGTTCTCGACGGCGTATCCGTTCGTGGAACCGATCCAGCCGGCCAGATCCTTCCCGTTGAACAGCGAGACGAAACCTTCCGAATCCGTTTCCGCAGCCCGCGTTCCCCCAACCAGCGCACATGCGACAGCGACACTAGCTAACATCTGTTTCATTTTATTCCCCTCTTGTCCTAACCCCGGCGGCACCTGACCGCCAAGCCAGTACTGAGAGTATTAAACGCGATTCCAGCGGGAAAAGCAACCTGAGAAACATCAACATCAGGCTTGCAGTTTCGCGGCCCAGATTCTAATATACGTGCACTTTTTGCGCCTGTAGCTCAACTGGATAGAGTGTCGGCCTCCGAAGCCGAAGGTTGTGGGTTCGACCCCCGCCAGGCGCACCACGCACGCGCTGCGTTCACCAAAGAGACTGTTCTGTCAAGAGGTGCCCCATGTCTCTGTCACAAGATATCTGGCGTATCAACATCAACGTGCGTGACCACATCGTCACCCACTACACCCCGTATGACGGCGATGCCGCGTTCCTGACGCCGCCCTCAGCCCGTACGCAAGCGCTCTGGGGCAAAGTCTCGTCGCTGATGGACGAAGAGCGCGCCCGCGGCGGCCTCTACGACATCGACAACACCACCATTTCCACCATCACCTCGCACGCCCCGGGCTACATCGACCGCGACCTCGAGCTGATCATCGGCATTCAGACGGACACGCCGCTCAAACGCGCCATCATGCCCTTCGGCGGCATCCGCACGGTGCAGGCCTCCCTCAAGGCCTATAACCGCGAACTCCCCGCCGATATCGAGAACGTTTTCCGCTACCGCAAGACCCACAACGACGGCGTGTTCGACGCCTACTCAGAAGAGATGAAGCTCGCGCGCCACAACGGCATCATCACCGGCCTGCCCGACGCCTACGGCCGCGGCCGCATCATCGGCGATTACCGCCGCGTGCCGCTCTACGGCCTCGACTTCCTCATCGCCCACAAGGAGGCCGCCAAGGCCCGCTACGTCTTCGACGCTATGGACCTCGAAGCTATCCAAGTGCGCGAGGAAATCTCCGAGCAGGTCCGCGCGCTCCAAGAGCTGAAAGCCATGGCCGCCTCGTACGGCTTCGACATTTCCCAGCCCGCACGCGACACGCGCGAAGCGATCCAGTGGCTCTACTTCGCCTACCTCGCCGCGATCAAAGAACAGAACGGCGCGGCCATGTCGATCGGCCGCATCTCCACGTTCCTCGACCTTTATGCGGAAGCCGACCTGAAGGCAGGCACCTACACCGAGGAGCAGATCCAGGAGTTCGTCGACCACTTCGTCATGAAGCTGCGCCTCGTTCGCTTCCTGCGCACGCCCGCCTATGACGCGCTGTTCTCCGGCGACCCCACGTGGATCACCGAGTCGCTCGGCGGCATCGGCGTGGACGGCCGCCACATGGTCACCAAGATGACCTACCGCTTCATGCACACGCTCACCAACCTCGGCCCCGCCCCCGAGCCGAACATGACGGTGCTGTGGAGCCCCCGCCTGCCCGAGCCCTTCAAGCGCTTCTGCGCCAAGCTTTCGATCGAGACGTCGTCGATCCAGTACGAGAACGACGAGCTGATGCGCGAGAAGTTCGGCGACGACTACGGCATCGCCTGCTGCGTCTCGGCCATGCGCATCGGCAAGCAGATGCAGTTTTTCGGAGCGCGCGCCAACCTCGCCAAAGCCATGCTCTACTGCATCAACGGCGGCAAGGACGAGATCACCGGCGACCAGGTCGGCCCCGAGATGGCTCCCGTCACTTCGGAATATCTCGACTACGACGAGATCGTCCGCAAATTCGATCAGATCTGCCGCTGGCTCTCGCGCCTGTACATCAACACCCTCAACGTCATCCACTACATGCATGACAAGTACTGCTACGAGCGCATCCAGATGGCGCTGCACGACGAGGATGTGATGCGCACTGCTGCCTGCGGCATCGCGGGCCTCTCGGTTGTGGCCGACGGCTTCTCGGCGATCAAGTACGCCAAGGTCAAGCCGATCCGCGACGCGCGCGGCCTGGCCGTGGATTTCGAGATCGAGGGCGATTACCCCAAGTTCGGCAACAACGACCCGCGCGTGGACCAGATCGCCGTCGAGGTGGTCAAGACCTTCATGGGCCGCCTCTTGAAGCACCGCACCTACCGCCACGCCAAGCCCACGCTCTCGATCCTCACCATCACCTCGAACGTGGTCTACGGCCAGATGACAGGCTCCACGCCCGACGGCCGCAAGGCGGGCGAACCCTTCGCGCCGGGTGCGAACCCCATGCACGGGCGCGACTCGCGCGGCTGCATCGCCTCCATGAAGTCCGTGGCTCTGCTGCCTTACGACCACAGCGAGGACGGAATTTCATTCACTTTTTCGATCGTGCCCGACGCCCTGGGCCGCGAAACAACCGAGCGAGTCGACAACCTCGTGAGCCTGATGGACGGGTACTTCCTGGAGAAGGGGCACCACATCAACGTGAACGTCCTGCAGCGCGACCTGCTGCTCGACGCCATGGACCACCCGGAGAAATATCCGCAGCTCACTATCCGCGTCTCCGGCTATGCGGTGAACTTCATCAAGCTCACGCGCGAACAGCAACTCGACGTGATCCACCGCACGTTCCACAAGAAGTTCTGACGACTGAGCCGCCAGAGCAACCCGCCAATCAATTCGCGCTAACCGTGCAGATGTCTTAGGCGTGTGGCCTGAATAAAGTCTACCTATCTGCGGAATGTTTTCGAAACGAACTCCAGCACATCCGGCAGCGCGGTACGCCAATATTCCCACGAGTGCGCGCCGTCGCGAATCCGGAATTCGTGCGGAATCTTTTTCTCAAGCAGCAGCACATGCATACGCGCGTTGTCGGCCGACAGGAAATCGTCGTCGCCGCAGTCGATATAGAGCCGGAGATCCTTCTTCTGCTCTTCAGGGAAACGCTCGGCCAAGGTCACGGGACAGTAGCTGTCAAGAAACGCGTTGACCTTCTCTTCGGACTCCCCCTGCTCTCGCAGTTTCATCCGTTTGGCCATGGCGTCGCGATCCCAAAGTGCTCCGCTGAGCGGACACCCCGAGGCGAAAAGGTCGGCGTGGCGCAGCGCGTATATGAACGCCCCCATGCCGCCCATTGAAAGTCCTGCCACGGCGCGGAATTCCTTTTTCGCACGGCACCGGTAGGTACTTTCGACATGCGGGATCAGCTCGGAAACAAAGTAATCTTCGAAACGGTATTGGCCCTTAAGATCGTTCACGTACCAGGTGACCTCAGCGTCCGGCATCACGATGATCATCGGCGCTGCGCGCCCCTCGGCGATCATCCGGTCTGCGATCCGCTGCACTTCGCCGAACTGCACCCACCCCGTCTGGTCGTCGCTATAGCCGTGCAACAGATACAGAACCGGATAGCTGCGCTCGGACGCGGAATAGCCGTCAGGCAGATAGATCGCATACTTCATCGCCTTGCCGAGAATGTCGCTCTTCACCGTTTTGGCGTCGCACACCTGACTCGCAGCCTGACCGCACGAGACAGTCATGATTCCAATCAACAGGGCACCGAGGATGCTTTTCATCTTTTTCCTTTTTTCCTTTTAAACCGCCGCAAGTAGGTCGCATTCCCCGAACCGTACGCAGCGCGTTCGGAGAGCCGTCCCTACCGGAGACGGCATTCATCTACCTCACAGCAATCGGGCAATTCGTCTCTGCAGCCATGTAATCGCCGGTTGCGGCATATGCCCGCGCGCGGCAGCCGCCGCACCCGAACCGAAAGGAGCACGCGCCGCACGCGCCGCCGTAACGGTCAGGCTGGCTGAGGTCGCGGAATACCGGGGATAGCTCATACGCACGCTGAAAATCGAAATCGCACGCACGCAGATCGCCGCTGGGGACATCGAGAAAGCCGCAGGGCTGCAACGTGCCTGTGTGGGAAATGAAAACAAACCCGCGGCCGCCCATGCACCCTGCGGGCGGTTGGCCCGGTTTGCCCAAGCTGTGCCAGATGCGCACGGCTTGTGGCGCGCAGGTCTCGCGCACGCGGATCGGCCCTTGACGGTCCATCTCGAAAGCCCAACGCAAAACCGCCTCAGCTTCGTCCGGCGGCAGCGAAAGGTCGCGGAGCGCCGCCCCGCGCCCCACCGGCACAAGAAAGAAAAGATCCAGCGTACGAGCACCCCGCGCAATCGCGGCCTCGCGGATCGCCGGCAATTCGCCCCTGTTGAGTCGCGACACCGTGGCGTTCACTTGGAAGGGCATGCCGATCTCCTGAGCGACACCCATCGCGCGCGTCACGTTCTCGAACGCGCCAGATACGCCGCGGAACGCATCGTGAGTCGCTGCGGTGGCGCCGTCCAGGCTGAAGCTGCACGCCATCACGCCGGCGTCTTTCAGCGCCGAAAGCGCTTCGCGCGTGACCAAAGTGCCACACGGCGCCATGACCGAACGCAGCCCGCGCGCAGTCGCCCCGCGCACGAGTTCGAGAATGTCCGGACGGCACATCGGCTCTCCGCCGGCTGTCTCTTATACACATCTCCGAGCCCACGAGACAGGCAGAAATCTC
>CAYSXF010000216.1:0-6849 GCA_964434815.1 uncultured Lentisphaeraceae bacterium | reverse complement strand
GATTTCTGCCTGTCTCGTGGGCTCGGAGATGTGTATAAGAGACAGGTAATAGGTCACCGCTTCATGTGGCACCACAGCCGAATAGGTCAGCGCCAGATACCAAAGAAACTGGTGCATTGGATGCGTCAGTTCAATGCGCACAGTCCGCGTGTCGATCGCGCGCAATCCCAGAACAGGCGGCGAATAGTCTGTGCTCTTGCCGATGGCCGACGTGTCCGCGAACGCGCGCATGCCCGCAATCGAATCTTCCACCAGCCACGATCCCGGCGAAACGACTCGCCGGTCGGCTAAGCGCTTGAGCGAGTAGATCACGTCTTGCGCTGTCACGGCGCGGCTGCGCGGCTGCCCCCTCTCATCCGTTCCGAAACAGGGGTCGGGCTGAAAGCGTGCGTCGGGTTGCAAACGCACGATGTATAGGCATCCGTTGGACTGCGCCTCCGGCAGGCACTCGGCTAGCCCGGGGATCAGCCTGTACGGGCGCGCTTCGTAGTCGAACTCCAGCAGCGTCTCATACACCATGCTCACGGCTCGAGAAGCATAGAGAGCCGACGCTGCTGCCGGATCCATACTTGAAACCCTGTCCATGCTGCGGCGGAACACAGTTTCGCCTTGCGCCGACAAGGCCAGCAGAACGGCAATAAAAAATAGCTTATTGTCCCAGCGCATTATATACCCACAACTGCCGGATCGTGTTTCTCGGCAACAGCCGGATGCAGATACACCGGCAGCGGTTCCAGCAGACAGGCCGAAGGTTCCGCCAGCGCCAGCCTGCCCACGTCAGCCGCACGCGGAAACACCGCATGTGCCACTAGGCGATCAGCCTCAAAGGCCGCCGTCAGCAGGCCGCTCAGACGGTCCCAGTCAGCCGTCAGAACCCGCGTTCCATCCGGCACAGCCTGAGACAGCGACTCGGCGGGCACTAACTGGAAATCGTCGGACGTGTGCGATGGAACGCGCCCGTCAAACAGACGAACGCGTCGCGCCGCGGCGTCCACGCGGTACGTCACGCACCACAGCCGGTTGCGCCGCGCATCTCCGACCACCGTCACGTCTTTCGCGACATCCGCATGGCCCAGCGCGAGCGCCGCCGCACTGCTGACGCCATAGACCGGCCTATTGTCCGGCAGCGCCATCCCCTGCAGCGCAGACAGACAGGCTCGGATGCCAGAAAACGACCCGGGGCCCAGCCCGCAGACAAAGGCATCCAACTCCGAGACCGACAAACCTGCAGCCGACAGCGTTTCCGCTAAACACGCGATCCATTCGGGAGAGCGCGTCGGCTCGCCATCCCACACCTGCTCGCAGACCAGCACATCGCCATTGAACACAGCCATTCCTGGATGGCTTGAAGATCTGTCAATCACCAGACTTCGCATACGTCATCGCTTTCTAATATCGAGTGAGGGAGCGAAAACCCATTCAGCGGCCAACCGCGTCGACAGCCAAAGGCAGGGTGACGTGAAACGCCGTACCCCCTGCGGGCACGCGAGCCGCGCGGATGTGCCCCCCGAAACTCTCCACAATCTGCCGGCAGATCGACAGTCCCATGCCCAATCCATCCGGTTTCGTCGTGTGAAATGGCTTGAAGACCATCTCCTCCTGTCCGGGCAGGAATCCGACACCCGAATCCTTCACGCTCAGCAGAAGCATCCGCGTCGCTGCATTTGCTTCGGCGCTGACCGCAATGATCCGTTGGCCCTTCGGTTTCTCGCGCACCGCGTCGATTGCGTTGCCAAGCAGATTCAGCAGGACCTGTTGCATTTGCACCTCATCGCCCCAGACAGACGGCAGCGATACGCCGACCTGCTGTTCGACCTCCACACCCGCCAACGCGATTTCGTTGTGCAGCAAGGTGCAGACACGTTCCACCAGTGTGTGCATGTCCACTTTGCGCACGGGCTGGCGATCGCCCTTGAACAGCGCCCGGGTGCGCTGAATCACATCACCCGCCCGGCGCGCATTCTCAACGATGTCATCCAACGCCGAACGAACTTCGCAGACATCAGGTGGGGTTTGCGCCAACAAACGCACTGCGGCTTGGGCGTTGCAGAGCGTGGCGGCCAGTGGCTGGTTGATCTCGTGTGCCAGCATGGCGGTCAGCTGACCCATACGTGACACGCGGTCCAGATGGGTTAACTCATCGCGCATGCGCTGCATTTCGATCAGGTTCGCAAGCCGCCACAGGGCGTTGCCGAACACTTGGCAAAACAGGCGCAGCCGCTCCGGAGTCATCGGCATGTTGTTTTGCTGCTCTTCGGGTAAGAAATCAACTTGTAACGCGAACGATAATCCGCCAGGCAGCAAAGCCGGAAGTCCGGCCACACAGCGCTCGGCACCGCACGAGAGCCTGTCGACAAAGCCCGAACGCTCCCACGATGAAAACAGCCACGCGGCGCTTTCGGATGTCGCCACATCTGCGAGCGGTTCGAGCGCCACGCCCGGCCGCTCATAGCGCGCGATCGCTTGTGCGTCCTTATCGTTGATCTGCCAGAACACGCAGCGGTCGTAACCGCCCATCGTGGCAATCTCGGCCACCCCGTTTTGAATCAGCCGCCGCAGGTCGGCTTCCGATTTAGCGTCCCCGCAGTCCAAGGCCAAGGAGACCAACAGTTGCTCGAACCGCACATGTTGTTTCAGCTCGTGCGCGCGCGCCTCAGCGCGTGCCGCCATCGCATCGCGCGCGACACGCAGTTCGGCCTCAAGGGCTTTATAGCGAGAGACGTTACGCGCAATGTGCAACGCGCCAACCAGGCACCCTTCCGTATCGAAAACAGGAGTGACCGAAACCCAGTGGATGCCCCCCAGCGCGGCGATGGTTAGCTCTTCGGCATGTGCGCAGCCGTCGGAAAGCAAGAGCGCATGCGGACAGCTTTGGGTCGGGCAGGTGTCGCCGTGAAAAACCTCGTAGCAGTGGCGCCCAACCAGATCCTGCGCACGGCACCCTAAAATGTCCGCAAGCGCGTTGTTGACGCGAACAATCCTGTATTTCGCATCAAGAAAGGCAAGGGGATCAAGGTGGATGTCGAAAAGCCCGCGCCAGAAGGACTCACGCGCCTCGGCGGACCCCAGTCCAAGAATACTCGGTTCATCGCCCATGGTCAGACACCCCCGGAGGAGGAGGCTGGCTCCGCCAGCAACTGCGAAAACCGCACCAGGCTAGCGACAGAGTCCGCGGCCATCTTCTCCATCACGCGCGCTCGATGCACTTTGACGGTCTTCTCGGCGATCCCCATCTCGTCCGCAATCTGTTTGTTGAGCAGTCCGCGAACGACTCCTTCGAAGACCTCGCGCTCGCGGGGACTCATGGACGCATATCGCTTCGTCACCGCTGCGCGCCGCGCGATCCGCTCGGAATTCATTTCCGACACGTGCAGCGCTTCGCTGACGGCCTTCAGCAAGGCGGACTCGTCAAACGGCTTCGTCAAAAAGCTGACGGCGCCTGCTTTCAACGCTTTGACGCAGGTGGGTATGTCACCGTGACCCGTCACAAAAACGATGGGAACCTCGTTCTCCGTGCCTCGCAGCAACTCCTGAAGTTCGGTGCCCGAAATGTCGGGCATACGGATGTCGAGCACCATGCAGGCCGAGCCGACCGGCTCAAGCTGTGCGGCCAGGTACTCTTTGGCACTCTCGAACATACGGCAGACGTAACCGGACACACGCAGCAATCGCTCGATGCCACGGCGCACGGCCGCGTCGTCGTCCACCACATACACCACTCTGCCCGCACTGCCTTTTCCACTCATAAGAACACCGCCTCTCGCTCATGCCATTGACATGACGTTGCCATATTCATCCGATGACGTCAACGCCGTTTTCGTCTCGTGTTCCGTCTCGCTGTGTAACACCGTCCCAGCCGGTGCCTCAGTCCCCTTATTCGTGGCGGAGAGCTTCGATTGGATCCAGCGAAGCCGCCCGCATCGCCGGATAGAGTCCGAACACGATGCCGATCGCTACGCTGATGCTGAAAGCCAGAAACAGGCTGTAGGGTTGCACGACGGTGGGCATACCCGTGAAAGCGGTAATCAGCAACGGGATGCTGACCCCCAGTAGCAGGCCGATGATCCCTCCGCCGATCGACAAGACGCAGGTGTTGATCAAAAACTGAACCACAATTCGGCTGCGTCGTGCGCCGATCGCGCGGCGGATACCGATCTCCTTGGTGCGTTCGGTCACAGACGCCAACATAATATTCATGATGCCGATGCCACCCACCAGCAGACTGATACCCGCGATCGCGCCCAAAACGATGTTGTACGTCCGCTTGGTGCGCTCGGCCTCACGCAACAGCGTGAGCGGCACATCGATCTTGAAATCCTTTTTTTTGTGGAACCGCGCCAGCACCGCTTCGATCGCCTTGCTTCCCGGCTCCACAGCCTCGGTGTCGGCCATCTTCACAATGATCTCGCTCAGCTCAACTTTCTCGCCCTCCATGCCTCCCGCCGAGTAACGGATGTTGGCTTCCCCGAACAGCTTGGTTCCTGTCGTGATCGGGATATAGGCGTCCGCTTCGCTGTCCGGAGCTCGCACGGTGCCCCCCGTCTCATTTTTGACAATGCCGATGACCTCGAACACCCCTGAGGAGATGCGTATGCGCTGACCGAGCATTTCCTCGGCGGCCAGCAACCGCCTGACGCCGTGCTCGGTGAGCACGCAAACGTTGGCTCCCATCTTCAAATCGTGACCGGCCAGCACGCGACCCGCCAGCACCGGCCGCTGGACCACCTCGAACCAGTTTGGAACGGTTTCAACCACGCGCATCTCGAGCTGGCGCTCCCCCAGCCTTGCGTTGCGCCGCGTCATGCGCGCGGGCACTGTCAACATCACCCGTGGAACGGTCTCCTTGATGCGCTCCTCATCTTCGTAAAGCAGGCCGTACACCGCCAGACTGCCGCGCTGCGCGCCCGTGCTGCCTCCCTCCTCTGACGTTGGCTTTACCGACATGACCATGATGTTCTGACTGCCCAGCCGCTTGATCGAGTCCAGCGCTTGCTGGCTCGCGCCCTCGCCCACGGCCAGCATGGCGATGACGCTCCCCACACCGAAAACCATGCCCAGCATGGTCAGAAGCGAGCGCGTCTTGTGGCGCCAAACGTCGGTCAGCCCAAGGCGGATGAACGGCCAGAAATATTGAAGCTGGTTCACGCGCCCTCCCCATGCAGCGACTGAACCCGCCCGTCTTTCAACACGATGCAAGCCTTCGCATAAGCCGCAATATCCGGCTCATGTGTCACCAGAATCACCGTCTTGCCCTGCTCATACAACTCCTGGAAAAGCCCCATGATCTGCACGCTCGTCGTGCTGTCCAGATTGCCGGTGGGCTCGTCGGCCAGTAACACGGCGGGGTCGTTTGCCAAGGCACGCGCCACCGCCACACGCTGCCTCTGGCCGCCTGAAAGCTCGGAGGGCAGATGGCGCAGCCGGTGCGTCATCCCAACTCGTTCGGCGAGCAGCTCAGCCTTGTGTGTCCGCTCGGCCTGGGGCAGCCCAAGATAGAGCAAGGGAACCTCGATATTCTCGCACACAGTAAGCTGCGGGATCAGATGAAAGCTCTGGAAGACAAACCCGAGATTGCGAAGCCGGTGGTCGCTCAGCTCGTCGTCGTCCATCTCAGCGACATTCTCTCCGTTCAGCCAATAGGCACCCGCTGAGGGCCGGTCCAGACAGCCGAGAATGTTCAGCATCGTGCTCTTGCCGGAACCGCTCGGACCCATGATCGCCCAGTATGAACCCTTGCGCATGGCGAACGAGATCCCATCCAGAGCCCGCACCACTTCGTCGCCCACGGTATAGTGGCGCATGACGCCGTCCAACCGCACCACCTCGTTCGCATGCGGCCGGCAGGTCTCTGTCACGTGCATGGTCATTTTGTGCTGCCACCCTCAGTCGCGGCAATCGGTTTCTTTTGCGCGTCCACCTTCTTCCGCTCTTTCGAAGAGCCGCCGGGCGCCGCTTTTTCTTTGGCTGTCTGAGTCTTGGCTCCGCCAGGCACCGCCTTCTTAGGTGCGGGCGTCTCCGGTTTCTTAACCAAGGGAGGCTCCGCGAACTCGCTTTTCTCCTCTTTCACAGGCGGAGCGAGCATCACCTCTTCCCCGGGGCGCAAGCCCTCGAGGATATGAATCATGCGATTGTTGTCCAATCCTACGCGCACATTGCGAGGCACCCAGTCTTCGCTGTCCTTGTCTTTGCCTTTGACATACACGCGAGGCATCCCTTCAACGCGCACTACACACTGGACAGGCACGTACAGCGCCCGCTCAAATGACTCTTTCACAAGTTCCACGTCGCAACTCATTCCCGGACGGATTATCGTATCATGAAAGTCACATTCGATCTCACACTTGTAGAGCTTGAGGTCCGGATTCAACTGCGAACTCTGCCCATCAGGCAAGATGCCGATCTTCACCAGACGCCCTTCGAACAAGCGTCCGGGATACGCGTCGATTTTCACGCGCGCCGACATGCCGATATCAATCTTATTAAGACTGGCCTCGGGAATCATCATCTCGACGACCATTCCGGACTCGAGCGGAATGTAGATCAGTTCCTGCCGCTCGACCGCCGTAGACCCCACGGCCAGCGGTTTGATCCACCACTGCCGGCGCGAGATCAGAACCGTCGACGTGTACAGCACGATGCCGTTCGTCGGCGCATAGATCTTGCTTTTCGAAATTTGGAAGTTCAGCTCTGCGAGCCGGTTCGTTGACCGGTCGCGTTCGCGTTGCCGGGCACGCAATTCGGACTCGACCTGCCGGAGCGTCGACTTGTTTTGCCATTCCGTTCTCACCATCGCGCGGTCCGCCCGGCGCAGCGCGCTTTCGAGGGTCGAACGCTCCTGCAGCACCGTAT
>CAYSXF010000215.1:0-6861 GCA_964434815.1 uncultured Lentisphaeraceae bacterium | reverse complement strand
TCGGATACTTCTCGATCGCGATGCGCCAGCCCTGGTCATCCGTCAGATGCCAGTGGAAGGTGTTGAGCTTGTGCAGCGCCATCTGTTCGAGAAGCCTGAGCACGTAGGCCTTACCGAAGAAATGCCGACACTCGTCCAACATGATCCCGCGCCATGCGAAACGCGGCGCATCTTCAATCTCCACGCCGGGTATCTGCCACACTTGATTCGTCGCTCGTTCGCCGCCAAAAGCCGCGTTCGGAAAAAGTTGCCGCAAGGTCTGAGCAGCATAGAAATAGCCAGCCGGATCAGCCGCCGTAATTAAGACCCCTTTCTTGTCGGCCCTCAGCGCGTACCCTTCGGGCAATATCTTCGCCCCCTCGTCCGGAGATGCGAAATGAATGTCAGACTCCATGCGGGCGAACCAGCCGCCCGCAGGCTTCACCGGCAGTGCGTAGCCCGTTGCCGGCCGCAGCACCTCTGCCAGCGACTCCGCCGCTTCTTTGGCTCCTGGCGCCTTGCAATCAAAGCGCAACGCGGACTTCGGCGTGAGCAAGAAAACGCCCGGCACCCAGTCCATCTGCGCCGGCTCTGGCACAACCATCGGCTTTGAGACCACCCGTTTGGGCTGACTCATCAGCCCCGCGCATCCTGCACAGACCGCGCCGATCAAAAGCACTATCCCCGTCATCCGCTTCATTCGCGCCTCCCTGCTACTGTTTGACACCCCGCACAATCGACTCCATCGCATCGGCCTGAGCCTCCATGCTGCGCACCATCTGAAGCTGTGTGCGGCAGCGGTCCAAATTCTGCCCTGGCCGGTGCGTCTTGAAATAGACGTCGCCCGAGAGATAATCTGTCAAAAACCGGATTCCGATGGTCAGCGTGATCAGCCGCCCGGAAAAAACCAGCTCATCGACCTCCGCTGGCACGAGGAAGGCTGCCTCGGAGAGGTAGCCGCGCGCCAGCGCTTCGAACATGCCGATCCGGCTGCCGACTTTAGAAAGATCCCGCTCGTCCTCTTTAGCTGCTGCCGTGGCGGAGCGCACCATGTCGCCGAAGTCGTAGAGCGCGAGTCCCGGCATCACGGTGTCGAGGTCGATCACACAGATGCCCGCGCCTGTGACGTCGTCCAGCATCACGTTGTTGATCTTGGTGTCGTTGTGCGTGATGCGCTCGGGAATCTCCCCCCGCGCCTGGCGCTCCAAGAGCCGTCCGCACTGCGCGCGCCGCTCTTCGACGAACGCGATCTCCGCAGCCACCTCCGCCTTGCGCCCGCACACGTCCGCCGCTATCGCCGCGTCCAAAGCCTTCAGGCGCCAGAGCGTGTTGTGGAACGCCGGGATGGTCTCGTGCAGCCGCGGCGCGGGCAGATCGGCCAATCGGTTTTGGAAACGGGCAAACGCGCTCGCAGCCTCGTATGCCTGGCGCTCGTTTTCGATGATGTCATACGTGCGAGCAAACTCGATGAAGAGGTACATGCGCCACCAGTTGCCTTCGTCGTCGCGCACATAGGGCACTCCATTGCGTGCCGGAATGACGGTCAGCGCCTTGCGCGTCGCGTCGGAATCGTCCGCCGCCGCAAGCTTACCCCGCAGGTGTTCCGTCACGCGCAGGATATTCTCCATCACGCGGTCAGGCTGCTTGAAGATCTCATGGTTGATGCGCTGCAGCAGATAGCGCACCGGCGTACCCGCCAGCCGTGCTGTCACCTGATAGGTGTCGTTGATGTGGCCCGATCCGTACGGTTGAGCGTCGATGAAATCGCCCCACGCCTGAAAGCCCGCCACCACCCGCCTTAAGTGCTCAACGCCGTGTTTTGCCCGTTCCATAGCTTTTTCTCTTGCCTCTCGTAACGGTAGGGTCGTTTCCCCGAAACGACCGCTAGCCCATGCTCAGACGGTTTTGGAAAACCTGCTTTCAACTCCCGCGTGCTTTTCTTCTCAGACACCGATCCGCTTCACCACATCCGCCTTCATCTCGTCGATAAGCAACGCGGTGTATGCCGCAAGCGAAAGCGCTTCGTCCCTCACCAGTGGGCTCAAATCCATGGCGAACGTGAGCATCGTGGCCGCGTCAACGGCGTGCGATTCAAAAAAAGTCGCGTGAGCTTTGCGCCGCCCCATCACCGCTTCATCATACCGCTTCCCGCCCGATATCTGCGAGTCGAAAACTGCGGAAAGTGCGGTCGCAATGTTCGGACGGTCGCTCACGTTCAACACCACTTTGCGGTCATCTGGCAGCCAGTCCAAATCACGCCAGATCTCGCAGCCGTACACCTGTGCGGGACGTTCCGCCTGCGGCATCTGCCGGATCGCAGCGATCACTGCGCGCACCACGCCCACATGCGTGTCATGCTTGTCGGAAGGGGCATGCGTGTAGACCGCCTGCGGATGCGTGGCTTTCAGAATCTCATATAGGTCGCTCACGACCGCCGCGTTGTCCTGCGACTTCACCTCTTTGCTGGCGAAGTCCAGTTGCAGCATCGCGCCGTAGCGTCCGACCATCGCTGCCGTGCGCTGCTCCTGCCGCCGCACGGCACGCATCTGCTCATCCGCGTACGAGGCGTAGACGCCGCTCCGCGAACTGCCCGCGCCGTCGGTGCAGGTCACACCGCAGAACGCCTTGTCCGCCTGCCCGAAACACGCCAGAATGCCATGCACGGCCATGAACTCCAGATCGTCCTGATGCGCACCCACGCCCAAATGTGTCGTACGCTTCAGCGCCGCGTCGACATCAGCGCCGTCCGGCACAAAAAGCTCCGCTGTGGTTTTTGTCAGTTTCATTTCGTTTCTCCTTTATATCAACGGCAATGAGGCTGCCGCAACGGACTGTCCGACGCGCCGCGCTTTCTCATCGGGCATGAAGACCTCCACCTGCTCCGCCACGTCGGGGAACTGATCCGCCAGAATAAGCCGCGCGGTCTCAAGGATCATTACGCCGCCAGGGCCGGAAGTCACGCGGCCCAAAATCATCATGCTGTCGAACCCGTAGAATTCGCGGTACCACGGCACGGTGTAACCGAGATAAAGCCCGATCTTCTGAAAAATAGTCAGGGCCGTCACGTCGCCGTCCAGCATCCGCTCCTGCACGCGCTTCAGACGTTCCGGCAACGGCATCTTGGCCGGAAAGCGGATGCCTTTCTTCATCGCCAGATAGTTCACCGCCTGCTGCGAAAAGTACATCGCGCCCACGCCGGTATCGCCCGACCATTCGTCCGCCGGTGCGGCCGGGTGCAAATCCACCGGCGCGAAGGCCAGCTCCGAGAGCCGCCCAGTCAGACACCCCATACGGTCAACGAACCCGCCTGCCTCACTGGATCCCATGGCCACGCCGAGAATGCCCTTTTTGCCCAGCGACATGAGCCCTGCCAGCGCGGTCACGTCGCCGTCGTTGGCCACTTCGATGGGCACGTTCCATTCGCTTCCCAGACGGAGAAACATGTTCTGCGCCTCCGCGTAACGCTCCGGCGGAACGGCGCGGAAGAGCGAGGCCACCTGGATGCGGTTGTCCACCACCACACCCGCCGTGCTGCCGCCGATCGCATCCACACGCGGCAGGCAGGCCGCCGCTTTCTTCAGCGCATCGTTGAGCTTTCCGTAGTGATATTCCGGGTCGCTCTGATTGCGCGGGTCCCACGGGAATTCCTCGCTGAAGACCACTTTACCGCGTTTGACCGCGCTGATTTTGAAGTCGCTTGCGCCAAGGTCAAAACCCAGACGGCAGCCGCTGGCCCGGTTGTCCATCAGAAGCTCACGCTCGTAGGGCTGCGGCATTTCGGCGAGCGGACGCAACTCCACCACCATCGGCTTCCCATACACGTCTTCCATGAACTGCGCATCGAACGCCCGCGCGCCACTCTTGGCGTACTGATGCTTGATCGACAGGCACAGTTTGCGAGGCCCGGACAGCATCAGGCGCCAGCCGCCGTTCGCCCAGAGCAGGAATTTTACGACGCGCTCCGCAAGCTGCGCCACCTCCGGCGAGTCTTCCGCGCGCGCAGGCAGAGGCAGATCGTAGCGCGAGATATATCCGTTCTCACGCTCCCACGCGATGACGAGCGACTTGCCGCCAGAGCGTGACGCACACTTGAGCTGGTGCAGCAGTGTGATGGGCGGCCTGAAATCGCGTTTGATCAACACCCTTCTCTGAATGCATGTGTCCAACATATCCGCCTCCTCTTTGTGAACAGCCCACTCATCCAATCTCTGTGCTCTATTTTACCTGTTTGCGTGATCCTCTTGCGTTCATATTATTACTTTCGTAAGATTACGCACATGAGCCAGCCTATTTCTAACCTGCGTTTCGACTATATGAACACGTCAGAGCGCCGCGTGCTGAACCTCGCAGAAGTCGGCCTTCCGTCCGTGCCGATGCTGGGGTACTGCAACTACCGTAACCCTCGGCCTGACGTGCCGGAACACTGGCATACCGGCTGTCTCGAAATCCACTATGGCGTTCGCAATACACTTTCTTTCGGCTTCAACCGGCGCGTCTACCGGCTGGCCCCCGGCGAGGTGTTTGTCAACCTGCCCGGCGAACGGCATACCGTGAGCGAGCACCCCAAAGGCCTGATCCTGTACTGGATGATCGTTCGGCTGGATACGGACGAGCCGTCTTTCCTGCGCCAGCCGCCCGGGGAGGCGGCCGCTCTGCGGCAAGCGCTGCTGCACATCCCGCACCGGCACTTCCGCGGCACGGAGACGATCAAGCGGCTGTTCCAGTCGCTCCACATGCTGGTCGACGAACCCGCGACACCCCTGCGCACCCTCCGTCTGCGCACGACCACGCTGGAACTGCTGATGGAAGTGGTGTCGGCCGCGAGC
Source organism: uncultured Lentisphaeraceae bacterium (assembly GCA_964434815.1). Lineage (GTDB taxonomy): Bacteria > Verrucomicrobiota > Kiritimatiellia > RFP12 > UBA1067 > CAYSXF01. The sequence continues at coordinate 2,056 of CAYSXF010000215.1, read as the reverse complement.
GGCCACACCGTGCCTCCGGACGAGTCACGCCTGGAAAGCATCCTGCGAGAGATGCAGAACCATCCCGAAAATCCCTATCCTGTAGAAGCTCTCGCCCGCAAAGCCAACATGGCGCCCACTCACTTCATCACGCGCTTCAGGAACCTGGCCGGCCTGCCGCCGCGCCAGTTCTTGCTCGACTGCCGCATGAAAGCCGCGCGCCGACTCCTGCAAGAGACCGCCGCGCCCGTCACGGAGATCGCCCTCCAGCTCGGCTTTTGCTCCTCGCAGCACTTCGCCAGCCTCTTCAAGCGACACACGGGGATCACCCCCCTCGCCTGCCGCGCAGGCACACCCGGCCCCCGCCGCGCCAGCGACCGCGACGACGGCCAAAGCTGAGCGTTCACTCTTTTTTTACGCGCTCGAACTGCTCGAAGATCGAGTCATCGTCATCCCACGAGTGCAATTCGCCGTCGGCTTGCCTGAGCCAGAGCGTCTCAGGGTCTTGACTCGAACCTTCGAGCACGGTCCAGATTTCTCCAGCCTTATGAACGCATCCCGTTTCTTGGTCGTCCTCGTCGAGTACGTGCAGATCCGCTTTCAGCCGAACGCGATCGCCGGCATTGAGCCCGCACTCGTATTCGGTCATATCGAACGTCGAGACGGTAAAATACTCGTCTTCTTCTTTTCCTTCGAGGCGATATCTCAGGACATAGGGCCGATCATTTTCCATACCTTCTCCTTGCTTCTTCATTGGATTTTCGGCATGGGAACGGGCTTGCCTTCGCGTTGCATCGCGAGCTGCTCGGCGGGTTCGTACACGCCGTAAAAGACCGCATTCATGTCGATCCATGTTGCAATACGGCGCAGCTCTTCGGCCGTCACCTTCGTTTCGTTTTGACCGGCTTTGAGCGCCTGGATCAAACCGCTCCCGCGCGCGCCGTCTGCACCTCCCTCCGGGGTGACTTGAATCTGGTTGCGCATCGGGAAACAGGTCACCAGCGGCCGTCCCGTTTTCTTCGACAGGCGGCGCACCGTCTTGCCATCAGGCCCTTTCTCGTAGCACAGACTTTCATACGACGCCGTGTAGCCATTCGGTCCGGTGATCGTGCGAGAAAGGTTGATGCCACCTTTCGCGTCTTTGTCGTTGTGGCACCTCACGCACTTGGCATCGAAGATCGGCTGCACGTTTTCGACGAAGCCGTACGGGCGGCCAGACTCCGGCGTAGGCATCAATTCAGCGGCGGGACGCTTCATCGCGACCACCGCTTTCAGCGCCGCCGCCGACACCGCCATCTTGTTCTCATGGCAGCCGACGCACGACACGCGCTCGCCCGGCATGAGCGACGTGCTGGAGCGCATGGTCTGATACGCGAAGCCCTCCTCGTCCAGCACCTGAAAATAGAACGGCTTGCCAGCCGGCACAAGGAAACTTGCCGAGCCGTCTGGCTCGACCGGCGTGACACCTAGAATCGCACGCGTGTTCTCCTCGCCCGCCACGCCGATGCGCGGCACGTTCGAATCGCGCGTCGTCTTTGGGAACACCTGCACCACGCGGATCTGCTTGAGCGTGCCGCGCGCCGCTTTCGGCAGCCCCTCATACACGTCCGAGAGAAAGACTTCTCCCAGACCGCGTTTCGCCAAAACCATGTTGAGCACGGAAGGCAGCTCCGGCGGAGTCGGACGCGGCGCGAGCGGGGTCGGGCTTGTCGCGCCGATCTTTCCGGCGCGATAGAGCACTTCGCGGTTGCCCCGGCTATCCAGCACATAGAGCCCGAGCGCGTAGTCGGGGTTGTGGCGGGAGGGCTCGTACATCAGGCCGTCGCGGCTGTAGGCCACAAGGAACAGCTTGTCGGAGAGCGGCCACGGCGCGTTGTACCACTCTCCGTTCGGGCCTCTCTCGGCTTCGGGATAGTGGCCCGGCGTCAGGTGCGTCACCGCTTCCTGACTGTTGTTGTGGACGGCGGGATCGATCAGCACGACCGGCCCGCCGGTGATGGCGTGGTGCGCCGACGCAATGCACACGATCTTGCTGCTTCTGATCGATCCCGCCGTCCACAACAACAGTCAGGAAGCG
>CAYSXF010000214.1:0-6868 GCA_964434815.1 uncultured Lentisphaeraceae bacterium | reverse complement strand
AGCCAAGAGGCTGAAGCGGGCCGCGTGCTCAACGCGGCTTTCCTGACCTACCTTGCCGGCGCCGTGGGCTCGCTGCTGACGCTGCTGTATTATCTGATGCGCGCCGGGGTCATCGGCGGTCGTAGCCGCGACTAAATCGCCGTTTTTCGATTCGCTCGATTGAGCCGATTCAATCGCTTTGATTCATTCGAAAGGAAACCAAACGAACCATGAGTAAGAAGACGCATACCTTTAAGGCCGAGATCCAGCAGGTTCTCGACCTGGTGATTCATTCGCTGTATTCGAAAAAAGAGATTTTTCTGCGCGAGCTGTTGTCCAACGCCTCAGACGCGATCGACCGTGCGCAGTACCTCGGGCTCACTGACAAGACGATGATCGCCGACGCGCCGGTGTGGAAGATCGACATCATCGCCGACAAGGAAGACAAGACGCTGGTGATCGCCGACAACGGCGTGGGCATGACCGAAGAGGAGCTGGACAAGAACCTCGGCGTGATTGCCAGTTCCGGCACCAAGGCCTTCGCGCAGGCGCTGAAGGAGAAGGCTGAGACCAACATTCCGGAACTCATCGGGCAGTTCGGCGTGGGCTTCTACTCCTCGTTCATGGTGGCCGAGACGGTGACCGTCATCACGCTCAAGCGCGGCGAAGGGCAGAAGGCGGTCAAGTGGACCTCTTCAGGCGATGGCAACTACACGATGGAGGACGCCGCCCGCGACAAGCCCGGCACGACCATCGTGCTCAAGCTGCGCGAAGGCATGGAGGAGTACCTTGACCAGTGGCGCGTGCAGGAGCTGGTCAAGAAGTACTCGAACTTCATCGCGTACCCGATCCGCTTCGGCGAAAAGGGCGAGGCGCCGAAGGACGACACCGCACCGCTCAACGCCATGAAGGCGCTGTGGAAGCGCTCCAAGAGCGAGATTAAGGACGAGGAGTACAGCGAGTTCTACACGCACCTCACGCACGACCATCACCCGCCGCTCAAGACCATTCACCTGTCGGTTGAGGGCGCGGTCGAATTCAAGTCGCTGCTGTTCCTGCCGAAAGAGTCGGGCTTCGACCTGCTCATGCCGAATAAGAAGCACGGGCTGAGCCTGTATGTGCGCAACGTGTTTATCGGCGCCGACTTCGATCTGCTGCTACCCGAGTACCTGCGCTTCGTGAAGGGCGTGGTCGATTCGAGCGACCTGCCGCTGAACGTTTCGCGCGAGATGCTGCAGGACGATGCGGTGATCCGCAAGATCAAGAGCAACATCACCGGCAAGATCCTCTCCACGCTGGCCGAGATGATGAAGGACAAGCCCGAGGATTATGCGACGTTCTACGCGGCCTTCGGGCGCGTCCTGAAAGAGGGCATCCACTTCGACTACGAGAATGCCGACAAGATCAAGGGCCTGCTGATGTTCCGCTCGGCCAAGAGCGATGGCAACAAGCTGGTGTCGCTGAAGGATTACGTTGCCGCGATGCCCGAGACCCAGAAGGATATCTACTTCCTAATCTCGGAGGACATCGACACGGCGCGTCACTCGCCGCACATCGAGGCGCTGACCAAGCGCGGGTACGACGTGCTGTTCTTCGTGGATGCGATCGACCAGTGGGTGGTGGACAGCCTGCACGACTTCGAGGACAAGAAGCTGGTCGCCGTAGACAAGGGCAATCTGGAGTTGGGCACGGACGAGGAGAAGGCCGACACCAAGAAGAAGCTGGAGGTCGCTGCCGGCGATTATCAGGAGCTGACGGCCTACATCAAGGAGCGGCTGAAAGACGAGGTGAGCGAGGTGCGCCTGTCGCCGCGCCTGACCGACTCCGCCTGCTGCCTGGTAGCCGACGAACATGCGATGAACGCGAGCATGGAGCGGCTCATGCGCGCCATGAACCAAGAGGTGCCCAAGCAGCTCCGCCTGCTGGAGCTCAACCCCGAGCACGCGCTGCTCAAGCGCATGAAGACGATGCTCGCGGAGAACAAGGAAAATCCGAAGTTGGCGGACTACGTCGAGCTGCTGTACGGGCAAGCTCTGCTGGGCGAAGGCTCTTCGCTCAAGAATCCGCAGCGCTTCACCCGGCTGGTGGCCGAGCTGATGGCTAACGCCTGACATATCTGCGATTCGGTGTAACGGCGTGATGAATGCGCCTCAGAAGTTGCTCGCGCTGCCTGGGTGCGGGGACACTCTTGTCCCCGTTTGAGAGGTGGGACACTCCTGTCCCGCAGCAAGGACAGGAGTACCCTTGCTCCCAATGAAAGCCGGGGACAGGAGTGTCCTCGCTCCTGATAGATGCACCGAATCGCCCATAGCAACCGCAACCTATTTCGTCTCGACCTTGCATGGATGAACGCGGTTACGCAGTCGAGCCTCCAGTTCCACACTTCATGAAGTGTGGAAATCAAATCACGCCGACCCATTCGTTAGGCACGACCCTTGAGTCGCCGTGAAACTTCTCGGACATTTAACCAAAGGCCGGATCTTTACCTCTTTTGTCCGGCCTGTTCGCCTTGTCGGTCGGCAGCGCGTGCGGGGAGGGTGTGTGTCAGAAACGTGACATGACCAAACAGGATCTTTGCGCAGCCGAGGAGTTTGAGCGGAAACATTATAGATGAAACCTATGGAACGGGGTTGATCGTGGAGACAGGGAGAGATTAGGGTAAAAGATTAGGGATATCGATTAAGGGCAAGGCATCCCTCATCTTTTACCCTTTTCTTTTCCCTTAATCTGTCACGTTTCTAACACACACCCTGCGGGGGTTCGCTGTCGTGGCGCTTGACGCAAACAGGGAAGGCGTTTATGATTCAAATATTAATCTGGTAAGAGGAGATGACGATTTTCTTTTTGCGCTATACTGAGGAAAGAAATCAGGCCGACGGGGTTGACCTTTCTGCCCGGCAGCGCGTCGCCTCGGAAACAAGCGTGCGCAAGGCGAGGAATACACGATGATGCCCTTGCTTTGTCCGACAGAGGATTGTACGGGTTGTTCCGCCTGTGCGGCCATCTGTCCGCAAATATGTATCACGATGCGGCCCGACAAGGAGGGATTCCTGAGACCTTCCGTCGACGAGACGCGCTGCGTCGCCTGCGGCCTCTGTACGAAAGCCTGCCCTGTTGCCGGTCCAAATGCCTTTGCTCCCCGTCGTCCGATGTCTGTCTCTGCGGTGCAGAACACCTGCGCAACGGTTCGGAAGGAGAGCTCTTCGGGCGGAGCCTTCTCGCTTCTTGCGGATCGCGTCCTTGCACAGGGCGGAGTGGTTTTCGGGGCTGGATTTGATTCTGAGTTTCATGTCCTGCACATGGGGGTGGACACCGCTGCCGGGCTCGCCCGGCTGAGGGGGTCGAAGTACGTGCAAAGCGACTTGAACAACGTCTTTCAGAGCGTGCGTCAGCATCTTGGGTCTGGACGGCACGTCCTTTTCTCGGGAACGCCGTGCCAGATTGCGGGACTGCGCGGCTATTTGGGAGTTGATCACGACAAGCTGTTGTGCGTTGATTTCGTGTGTCACGGGGTGCCGTCACCGCTTGTTTTCGAGCTTTGGAAAAGGGCGCTTGAGCAGCGCTATCATTCAAAAACACAAGCGATTTCCTTTCGGCGAAAAGACCGCGGGTGGAACAGGTTCGCGCTTGCGTTTTCGTTTGAAGACGGGCGCGAATATCAGGGAACCGTGAAAGAAGAAATCTATTTAAGAGGCTTTCTCTCTAGTCTTTTCTTACGTCCTGCCTGCCACGCATGCCGGTTCAAAGAACTGAGAGGAACTAGCGATTTAACGCTTGCGGATTATTGGGGAGTGGGCAGCCGATTCCCTGACTTCGATGACGATCTGGGCACATCGCTCGTGTTCGTGAACACGTCAAAGGGAGAGCTGGCTTTCCGCGCGTGTGCAGACAACATGGACATCCGCAGTTCGGATTATGAGCACGCGATCTCCAATAACGCGATGATCGCAGGGTCCTGCCGTCCGCATCCTGACCGCGCCCTTTTCTTCGAGCGGCTAGAGAAGCAGAGAATCGACAGCCTGTTGCTGAGAATGGTGAAGCTCTCTTTCCGCAGGAAGGTGACGCTGTTTATCAAGCAGGCTTTGTGGCATATGGCGGGTCGATAACCCCGAGGGAACAACATGAGAATAGGCATCATGACGCTCTGCGAGGGGAACAACTATGGCGGCGTCCTGCAGGCGTATGCGCTTCAAACGTATTTAAGACAGATGGGGCATGAAAGCTCGATCCTCCGCGTGAACTGTGGGGATAGAAAAGGCAGCCCGTTTAAAGCGCTTGAGCGCCCGGTCAAAGCTGTTTTGGAAATGATTAAGGGCCGGGCTTTTGCATCCTTTCGCAACACACATTTTATCTCGGAGAATGGTGTGCCGTGCCGGCTTCAAGAGTTCCTCGCGGAGCCGCCCCGCTTCGACGCGTATGTGTGCGGAAGCGACCAAGTTTGGAGCCCCGGCGCGTGTTCGGACAGTGCGCTGCGCAAATTGTTCTTTCTCGATTTTGGGGCTGCCGCGGCGAAACGCATTTCATATGCGGCGAGCTGGGGTGCGAAATCCGTGGACGCCTCGCTGCGGGAAAGCGTGGCTGCCTGTTTGAAGCGGTTCGACGCCATCAGCGTGCGGGAAAAAAATGGCGTGGACATCGTCGCCGGCCTCGGATTTCCATCCGCCTGGCTGCCTGACCCGACGTTTCTGCTAGAGGCCGGACACTGGGCGCGGATGTCGGAAGACGCCCGTTGCCCGCAAAAGGACAGTGTGTTGTTTCAGTGCGAATACCGGTGGACACCGTGTGTGCCTTTCAGTAAGGTGCGAACGGTTCTGATTCGGAAACATGGGTGGAAGACGGTGATACCCTTTTCAGATCACCCGCTTCGCGACGCTGCCCGCACGCGCTGCCTCACGCCGACCGAGTGGTTGGGGCAAATGAAACGGTCGTCTTTCGTCCTGACCAACTCGTTTCACGGCATGGTCTTCAGCATCATCTTCCAGCGCCCCTTCATTTGCATTCCGCTCGAAGGAAAATACGCGGGCATGAACGAGCGGATCTTCTCGCTGGCAGAGCGCTTGGGCTTGAGTGACCGCCTGCTGTTCTCGTTCGACGAACCCCGCATTCTTGCCCTAGCCGAAAAGCCGATACGGTGGGAAGAAGTCTCACAAAAGGTGCAGGCGTGGCGGCAGGAAGCCCATACTTTCCTCGACCGCGCCCTATGCGGCGGAGGCCGGACACCTAGCCCGTGACAAACAAACGGCGGGAGAGTATGCTACGTGCATTTCCCTGACAAGAGCGATTCTCATGACATGAAAACAGGCGTTATCAGATTCAGCGCGCTCGGCGACTTGGCCTTGGCGCTGCCGTTCATCCGGGCGCTGACGGTGAAGCCCGTCATCCTCACGATGCCGCTAGGGCAGGCCTTGCTGAGCGACGAGTTCGAGTCGTTTGTCGTGCTGAAAGACAAGTCGATAGGCTCCTTGTTCCGCTTTATCTGCGCTCTCCGCCGGGAGCGGCTCGACGTGCTGATCGACCTGCAGAGCAATGACCGCAGCCGCGTGATCACGCGTTTCTCCGGCGCGGGCCGCGTGTATGACCGTACGTTCCCGTCGCATGTTTACTCGGCGGTCGACGCCTGGCAGAAAATCATCGCGCCGTCGGGACTGATGGGCCCGCTGGATCTGACGTTTGTTCCTAAGCCGCGCGACTACATCGTGCTCAACATGGGCAGCTCAGCGGCGTGGCTCTCCAAGCGGTTGCCCGCCGCGAAATGGCGCGAGATCAGCGAGGTGTTGAATGACCGCTTCGGCCTGCCTTTTGTCCTGACCGGCTCAGCGGACGAGCGCGACTATGTGGCAGGCCTTGCGGGGCAGCTCGCGGGCCGCACCGAAAACCGCGCGGGACAGACGTCGATTCAGCAGCTCAAGCACCTGCTGGCGGGCGCCTACCTGACGGTTTCGACCGACTCCGCAGCTATGCAGATCTCAGCGGTGATGAAGACTCCGACGATCGGGCTTTTCGGCGCGACCAACTGGGTGCGCTCCGCGCCCTTCGGCCCCTGGTCGCGCACGGTTTACGACACCACCTTTTATGCGGACGGCCTTCCGCCTGCTGTCAACGTGCGGGAATGCCTGCCGTTTTACGAGCACATCGCGATTTCGGACGCGGTGCAGAGCCTAGCCCCGTATCTGAAGTGAGCGCAGTTTCGTGTCAGCCCCGCACGCCATCACTCGCGTAGGCCGCCGTTCACCCAGAGTCCTTGAATGTAGTTGCGGATACGCCAGGCGGCGAAGGGTATGAAGTCCTGAGGATGCCAGAACCGCATCACGCGCCTCTTGAGGATGCGCGATCGGTCGACCTCACTGCTCAGCCCAGTCTTCTCCAATTCGGCGATCGTGCGGCTGAGCAAAGCCGGAAGGCCGTAGAGCTCCAGGATGCGCCGTCTGGCTTCCTGGACGGCCGGCAGCCTGCGTTGATAGTTCTCGAAGGTCAGCTCCTGTCGGATGATGCGCAGCGAGCCTTCGAAATCGTTGATGTCGATTCGAATCAGGCTGTCCTCCGGAAAATAGTCGAAGACGTTCGGGCAGCCGTAATAGATCGGCACGGCATAGCCCAAGAACGTGTCCGCCAGCTTCTCTGTCCAGTGATGGGGCGCGCAATGGTTTTCGATCGCCAGATGAAACGCATAGGGATCGATGGCGTCGGCTTTGCGTTCGACGAAACGCACCCCGTGCCCGAAGATTTCAAGCTCGGGAATCGCTTGCGCCAGGCGCTGCGTGAATTCATAGCGCTTGGCGTGCACCGTGTGGCCCTGGCGTTTCGAGGAGCAGACCGTCGAGAACAGCTTCGTTTTGAGAATGGGGGGCGTGCGCTTGATCTCGTCGTAAGGTTTGCCGTAGAACCAAGG
>CAYSXF010000213.1:0-6882 GCA_964434815.1 uncultured Lentisphaeraceae bacterium | reverse complement strand
GAAGACGTCCACCTCGTATTTGACGGGAAGCTTCCGCTGGAAGACCACCTCGCCTTTGCCCACGGCCGGCGTCTCCGCCGCATGCCCGCTCCCGGCCGCCAGCGCGCCTGCTAGCAGCCCCGACGTCTTCAACCATTCCCGCCGATTGATTCCCGTTTTCATCATCCCTCCCGTCAAGATCATTTAACGTTGAGAGTTGAACGTTCAGCGTTGAGCGTTATCTCTGTGACACGGGCGACTCGCCCGTGCCTGTGACTTTTCGCGCCTAGTCTCAGCCTCCACTCTTGGCACAGACCTCCACCCGATCCCTGCGCGTATGCCAGGTGCCAAGTTTACACGGTCTTATGTTCGCTGCGTTTGGGCATCACACATCATCTTTCGCGCCTGTACGTCTTTCGATGTGTCTCGACAACGACTGTCAGATCATCCGCGACACGCGGGCAATATACCAGCAACTTCTCCACAAGTTTAAATATAGCCGTACAAGGATTCTGATGAGAAGGTGGATCTATAGGGTTTCGTCCCGTAGGGCTCATTTCATGGTACAGCCTTTTCGCGCGTTTAATGGCCTGCTCTTGGTTACTATGTCCAGCCATCATTTCGTGGATGCTTCTTCCTTGATGCCCTTTCAAATCTCTGTAATTAGAGATGCCAAACTGTTCTTCCAGCTTAGAGAAGATTTCATCGCGCCCTATCCCCGTCTGGCGATCATTGAAATGCAACAGATACCAGATTTCGAAACATTCGTTCGACCACGCTGCCCCATAGCCGTGTGCCTCGCAAGAGTGAATCGCATTATCAAAATCTTCTCGCTTAAAACTGTCCTTATCAAAGACGGCCCAGACTTCGTCAAAATGTATGCCTAGTTCACTTTCCTTATCAGCACGAATGCCCGCAATCACCTTAATTAACGATAGCGTGCTTCGCCCTGTCCCGCAAAGTTCGACCTGAACCACACCGATAGTAGCCCTCTTTCTGAGAGCCTCGAAAAAGACCGGCTCAGTTTCGGTGCCATCGGTAACGATCAAAAATCGTCTCCGCATAGGGCGCACATCGACCTGCCGTCCCTGCGGCGTACGGTTCCACGCTTTGTTCTTATCGGTGACTTTGACGGGCTTGCCCATACTACTTCGTCTCCCCGCCAACCTCCGCCACATTCCCGAAATACGGGATCGCGCCATATCTACCGCCGATGTAGTCGTTCTCGAAACGCGCCCCTTTCCGAACCTTGATCTCAGCCAACGAATAAAGGTCGGTGGAGCCCTTGCGGTTCTTCTCGCAAAACCACACCTGATCCCGACGCAACCCGCCGTACGTCAATAAATTAGTGTCATGCGTCACGAAGACAAGTTGCGCATTCTTCGGATTGGTCTTCGGCGAGTTGAACAGACGTACAAGCCGCCGTGTGAGGTGTGGGTGTAACCGTGCCTCCAATTCATCTGCAAACGCCACACTGCCATATTCCAGTATGCCCAGCAAATACGCGGCCAGCCACAAGATTTTTTTTGTTCCAGCCGACTCTTCACGGTCAAGGTCGAAATCCACTGTTGCACCGTCCGACCGTTTTCGCCTTACTGTTACCGGACGATTGAGCACCTTGGCCATTTCTGGAGATAAATCGCGAAGATAGTCTGCTGAGGATTGACTCTCGCCACCAAAGACATCATCAATGGATTCGTCTATTTGTTGGATGAAGTTGAGCACACGCTCATGCACTTCCTGATTATCCAGCATTGTCGCCATCAAACGCTCCAACAATTCATCAGGAGTTCTAAGAAGCACAAAAAACTCATCAAACCATTTAACAATTTGATGGGCAATTGCACCGTTTCGCTGATCGACCGTTGAAAGAAAGAGTGCGTTATTGCGCGTATCCGCTTCACGACCATTGCCCTCTGCATAATCGTCTGAAACGTCGATCCCATCGTGGTCTCGTGTGAAAAGACGAAACTCCTTGTTTCGCGGTCCGCTAGACCGAAACAACCATTCAGCGCAAACCTCTTTTCTGGCAACCTCAAACCCATAACGATAGGTAATCCCATCAAGAAGAAAAGTTGCCTCAAACAGACTGGGTTTTCCCAAATATTCAGCGTTCAGACGGAACGGCTCGACTGCAATTTCAGCAACAGAATTCTTTCCGGCAGATGTTAGGATAAAATCCCGCATAAAGAATACAGCTTTGCCAAAATTCGTTTTCCCGCTGGCATTTGCGCCATAGATCGCCGCGCTCCGGAGGAGACGGTAACCACCGACTTCGACCACGTTCTCCTCGTTTTCCTTGAACGCCTTGACCGCCTCAAGCGATAGCGTCACCTCTGAGCCGAACGAACGGAAATTGGCGACTTTGAACTGAATAAGCATGATTTCACCATTGCCAAGATTTGCATGATTCTTTCAAAACGCGACAATTATAGCGCGTTATTTGGCAGATTGTCTATGTGTTTTGCTAGTGGACAAGCGATAATCAACAATGCGACTCACCTTCGCGCTCTTCGTGATTTCGCGTTAGATACCATTTTTTCACGCGTAAAGAGACTCAATGATCTCAGCCTGCTCTTCTGCGAACGGTAATAACACCAACGGGAATCCGAGTACATAAGAGTCTTTGATGAAATCATCAGGCTACGCCGCAAGTTTGGCCGTTTTTTGCTTCGCCTCTTTCTCGACAGGCGCCCGCTTGCTGCGGCTCATCAGCAGCCGCTCGTAATAGAGCGACCCGATCTGCCGCTCAAGGGCGCGAACCGACCAATTCTGCTCGGACGCCTCCTGCAGATACCAAGCGCGGGCATCCGCCTTTTCTAACCGCAAAACCGCCTTGAAATGAGACCATGATAAAAGGTGCCACGCCGTGGCACCTTTTGGAAACAAGACATAGAATTGTCGCATCCGTTTCAGATTCGTCACATCGAAACCGTTCCCAAGTTCCTCCCTGAGTTTGGTCGAGAGCCGTTCGATGAGGAACTCGCCGTAGGCGGCACGCTTTTTGCCGGACTGCTCCTCTTCAACAATCTTCCGGCCCACATTCCAATACGCCTCCACCATCAAAAAATTCGCGGCGCGATGAGCATGAACCCGAGCCACCCTCAAAATCTCGGCGACTTCACGGTAGAATCCTTGGCGCACCGGATCTTTGACGGCAACCTTGTCGTAAAGCTTCCGCGACGGACTGGAAAGTCCGTTTCCCTTTGGCTTCGCACTTTTCTTCTGCTTCAGTTCAGTCATACCGTCCCGATCAGCCATTCTCAATTCAGCAAGTCCCAATCCTGACAATCCTGAAATCCTGTCAAAAATCCTCTTCGCGTTTTCGCGCCTTCGCGTGCCTCTTTCCTCACCGCCTTGTCCGATACGCCGCCCGGCGCTCCTTCACACCGAACACGATCCGCTTGCGCGGCATCTCCTCCGCCGGTGTTTCGCCTGGATCGATGATGTCCATAAAGCGGCGCAGGATATCCACGATGGCCGCGTCCTGCGTGTCCAGCCGCGCCTTGACCTCCGATTCCAACTGCGCCAGTTTTCGCGCGAGGTCGCGCGTGTCCGTGAGCACCGACCGCATCGCGACGAACGCCCGCACCACGAAGACGCTCATCTGCACCGCCTGCGGACTGTTCAGCACCGTCGCCGCCATAATCGCGCCGTGCTCGGTGAAGACATTGGGAAGATAGCGCAGATCGCGATGTTTCTGCGAACCGGTCACAATTTGTGACCGGTTGCCAAGGGGAAGACAGGTCACAGATTGTGACCACATATCCGTAACCTCTTGCGGCGTAATTTGAAACATAAAATCAACCGGGAACTTTTCGAGGTTCCGTTTGACCGCCTGATTCAGCGCTTTGGTCGCCACGCCGTAAATCTGCGCGAGGTCGGCGTCCAAAATGACCTTCTGCCCCCGCACCGTCACGATGCGTCCACCGATCACCTCGCTCTCATAGCTCAATTGTTTCTCGCTCATAGCCAGTGACCAATGACTATTGACTCTTCCTCGCACCCAGCCCGTCCAGGCACACCGCCGCCGCGCCGAAAAGCGCCGCCTCGTATCCCAGCCGCGTCTGCTCGATCACGACGTTCCGGCACTGCGGCAGCGCGCCGCGCTCGAACTCCTCTCGAAGCGCAGGCAACAACAAATCGAGCGCGTGCGCCACGCCGCCACCGATGTAGACACGCTCAGGATTTAGCACATTGGCGGCCATCGCCAGCGCCCGCCCCATGTAGCGCCCAGCCTGTGCTAATACAGCGCGTGCCGCCAGGTCGCCCTGCGCCGCCAGTTCCGCGCAGCGTTTGGCGTCCGCTTCCAGCCCCGCTTCTCCCGCCTGCCGCCCGATGGCAGTTCCCGAAGCGTGAGCCTCCAGACACCCGCAGCCGCCGCAACCGCAGAGACGCGGCTTATCGAACTCCACCTTCACATGTCCGATCTCACCCGCGCAGAAGCCCGCGCCGCGCACGAGCCTGCCGTCGGCCACCACCGCGCCGCCGATCCCAGTGCTCACCGTCATCCAAACGAAGTTGTCTCCGCCGTGCGCGAAACGCAACTCCGCCAGCGCGCAGGCGTTCACGTCGTTCTCGATGAACACGCGGTCTGTGCCTATCCCCAACGCAGGCACCAACAGTGGCCGCACGTTGAACGCGCCCCAGCCCGCCGAAGGCGAGCCCAGCACGCGATCCCGTCCGTCGGTCATCGCAGGCAGGCTAGCCCCCACGCCTGCAAGCTCCGCCAGCGGCACGCCCACCTCCGCAGCGCACTCGCCCAGCATGTCCGCACACCGTGCGAAATACGCGGCGTGATCCGCAGTCGGCACAGAAGCCTGCCGCCGTGCATGTACCTTGCCCGTCTCGGTCATCACCGCAGCCAGCACCTTGGTGCCGCCGCCGTCTATCGCGCCAATGAACATTATTTATCATACTCCCTGCGGACGCCTCGGGGAGGCGTCCCTACCAGCACGCACATCGCAATGGGTAAGGACGGTTCCCCGAACCGTCCGTGATCAACACTTACAGCACGCAACCTCTACCCCCGCCAGTTTGGCCAGACCCGGACGCATCGCGCACACGAGGTCGTGGAAATAGACCAAGTGCATGTCCTCCAACATCTCCATCGAGTCGGTCGGCGCGATCAGGATGTGGTCGCACAGCGCCTTCATCTTGCCGCCGTCGCGCCCGCCGAATCCGACCGTTGTCAGCCCCATCTCCTTTGCCGTCGCCAACGCGTGTACAATGTTCGGCGAGTTGCCACTGCCGCTGAACGCCAGCACCACATCTCCTTTCTTAGCATACGTGCGCAGCAGGATGGCGTAGATCTCCTCGTACGAGAAATCGTTCGCCAGACAGGTCACCAGCGCGTTGGAATCGCTCAGGCAGAAAGCGCGGAACCCCGGAGCATCGCCCGCGCGGCAGCCCTTCACCAGATCGTTCGTCACGTGCGACGCCGTCGCCGCGCTGCCGCCGTTGCCCATCAGAAAGACCGTGTGGCCTTCGCCCTTCGTCTTGAGCAACAGCTCTCCGATCTCCGCCAGTTTGCAGAAATCCGTCTGCATCAGCCGCGCCGCGGTGTCCGCCGCATAGCTCGTCAACGCCTTTTTCAAATCATGCTCCATGGTTTTCTCCTTGTGTTTTTTACATTGTTTCGAATTTTCATCACCGTTCAAACGCTGAGTCAAAAGCAAGTCCTGAAGCCGGAAAATCCAGCGTGCGCACAAACGCGCACGCCTCCTTGGCGCCGTACTCGCGATCCATGCCGCTGTCTTCCCACTCGACCGACAGCGGGCCCGTATAGCCGATGTCGTTCAGCGCGCGAATGATCTCCTCAAAATTCACGCTGCCTCGGCCCAGCGAACAAAAGTCCCAGCCGCGGCGCGGGTCGCCGAAAGTGAGATGGCTGCCGAGGATGCCGCGCCTTCCGTTGGGTTTGACGAGCGCATCCTTCATGTGGACATGGTAGATGCGGTCGGGAAACGCGCGAATGAATTCAGACGGGTTAACGCCCTGCCAGATCAGATGGCTCGGGTCGAAGTTGAACCCGAATTCAGGCCTGTTACCCAGCGCCGCCAGCGCGCGCTCGGCGCTGTAGAGGTCGAAGGCGATCTCGGTCGGATGCACCTCCAGCGCGAACTTCACGCCGCACTCGCCGAACACGTCCAGAATCGGATTCCAGCGCTCAGAGAACAAGCGGAAACCGTCGTCAATCATCGCAGGCGGCACGGGCGGGAACGAGTAAGCCAGATGCCAGATGCTCGAGCCCGTGAAGCCCGTCACCACTTTCGCACCCAGCTTTTGCGCCGCGCGCACCGTGTTCTTCATCTCCTCGGCTGCCCGCCGGTTGACGCCCGCAGGGTCGCCATCGCCCCAGACGTGCGGCGGCAGGATCGCGCGGTGCCGCGCATCGATCCGATCCAGCACAGCCTGCCCGGCAAGGTGACCGCTAATGGCGAACAGCGACAAGCCGTTCTTCGCGAGCAGCGCGCGCTTCCTCTCACAATAGTCCGGCTCAGCCAGTGCCCGGCTCACTTCGAGATGGTCGCCCCATGCGGCCAGCTCCACACCGTCGAACCCAAACGTTCGCGCCTTCGGCGCCAGCGCTTCAAGCGGCAAATCCGCCCATTGTCCTGTGACCAGAGTGATCAAACGGCCCATAGCTGCTTTCCCTTCTTTAAACCCTCAATCTCCGGAACGCTTCGCCGCAGGCGCAGTAGTTCTGCTCCGACATACCCATCACGCTGTACTCTTCGACATAGCCGACAAAGCCGCCATCTGGCGTGCCCAACTGATCAAACAACCGCTGCGCCTCGGCGTGGATCTCAGCCGTCGAGCCCGTGATCGAAACGGTCTGGTAGCTGATCGGCATCATGAAGCACTGCCAGCCGCGCAATCGCCGGCCGACCTCAGCGATGT
>CAYSXF010000212.1:0-6909 GCA_964434815.1 uncultured Lentisphaeraceae bacterium | reverse complement strand
GAGATTTCTGCCTGTCTCGTGGGCTCGGAGATGTGTATAAGAGACAGGGGATCTGATCAACGACGGGTTCGGCAGCCCCAAGAACACCAAGAGCCATGTTTTCTCAATCCAGACGCCTCCGGCCATGTCGACCGGCATCCGCGCGAGCGCTCAGATTGCAATCCGCTCCGGGCTGAAATATATCCAGTTCATCAGCCAGCCCGAGTCCTGTGCGGCGGCGATCGATGCGTATCTCACGGCGCTCCGACCTGATCCGAGTCCGCATCTGGTGAGCGGCGCGCTGAGCGAGTCGGCAACACGGGGGGCCGCGTTCTTCCAATCGCAAGGCTGTGCGGGGTGCCACACCGGCGAGTATCTCACGGATCAGACGCTGCACGACATCGGCACCGCCACCGCACACGAGGCGGGCGTGCTGTTCGACACGCCGACGCTTCGGGAGCTTTGGCGCACCGCACCGTATCTGCATGACGGGCGGTTCGCCACCGTTCGCGAGGTGGTTGTCACGGTTCACGCGAGCCGCGTCAGCGGCCTGACCCCGGCGCAGATCGACGATTTGGTGGAGTATCTGCTGTCACTATGAGAAACGTCACAGACAGAGTGAACGGGTGGGTGAGCGCACCCCGGGAGCAAGGACACTCTTGTCCTTGCTGCGGGGACAGGAGTGTCTTCGCTCCCAGGGTTGCGACAGGGACAGAAGTGTCCCTGCTCCCAGGGTGGGCTCTGCTTTGGGGCTTGCTATGTGCTGTGGCCCCTATCTCGCTCGCGGCGCTGCCGGCGGCGGTGACCAACCAGCCGATCCTGTTCGTGGTCCGCAACCAGTATCAGACCGACCACCACAACACGCACACCATGTTCCCCTCCGCGACCAACGAGATCAGCAACGGCTATTACGAAGGGGGCAACTCCGCGCTCAAGGTCTTCGACCCGGCCACCGGCGGCGTGCGGACGATTTTGGACGCGGGTGCGAACGGAGTTATCCGCGATCCGGACGTCCACTTCAGCGGGACGCGCATCGTTTTCGCTTGGCGCAAAAGCGTGGCGGACTGCTACCACATCTACGAGATCAACACGGACGGCACGGGGCTGAAACAGCTTACGGCACTTTCGGACGTCGACGACTTCGACCCGATTTATCTGGCCGATGACCGCATCGTCTTCGTCTCCGGACGCGAGACGAAATACGTGATGTGCAACAAGCACCTTTCGCACAACCTCTACCGCATGGACGCGGACGGCGCCAACATCACGCAGATCGGGAAGAGCACGCTGTTCGAAGGTCACCCGAGCCTGACCTCCGACGGTCGCATCCTGTATGACCGGTGGGAGTATGTGGACCGCGACTTCGGCGATGCGCAGGGACTGTGGTCGTGTGACCCCGAGGGCACAGGGCACGGCGTCTATTTCGGCAACAACACCAGCAGCCCCGGCGGCATGATCGACGGCCACGAGATTCCGGGCACGCAACAGGCGGTGTGTACGTTCGTCGCCTGCCACGACAGGCCGTGGGGAGCGATCGCCGTGATCGACCGCCGCGTGGCCCGCGACGGCGCGTCCGCCGTGATCCGCACCTGGCCCGACGGGCTCGCGAGCTGGGTGAAGGTCGACGACACGGTCAACGGCGACTACGACATTTTCGCAGGCACCAGCCCCAAGCAGGAGGATCCTTTCCCGCTGGCCGACCCCGCGACGGGTGTGGGCGGCCGCTATTTCCTCTGTTCGCGCAACATGGGGTCGGGCGAGCATATGGCGATCTGCCTGCTGGACTCGGCAGACGGCAGCGCCACGTTGCTGCACGACGAGGGCAGCGGGGACGTCGGCTGTTTCGATCCGATGCCACTGGCGGCGAGAACCCGGCCCGGCACCGTGACCGTCTCCCGCAAATACGACGACACACCGGGGCGTTTCTACGTGATGGACGTCTACAAGGGCACCCATATGACGGGCGTGGCGCGCGGCACGGTCAAATACCTGCGCGTGGTGGAATCGCCCGAGAAACGATACTACAGCAGCCAGGTCTGGAACGCGCAGGGCATTGAGGCGCCCGGTGTGAACTGGGACAGCTTTGAGACCAAGCGCATTCTCGGTACGGTGCCGGTCGAAGCCGACGGTTCGGCGCATTTCATGGTGCCGCCTCGGACTTTCGTTTTCTTCCAGCTGCTCGACGCGGACGGCATGATGGTTCAGTCGATGCGCTCCGGCACGATCATCCAGCCGAGCGAAGCGCAGGGGTGTGTCGGCTGCCACGACGACCGCAAGCTCGCGCCGCATCCGACCGGTGTGCGTATGCCCGCCGCGTTTATGCGCGACCCCGACACGCTGAGCGGCTGGCAGGGCGCACCCGCGAAGATGTTCAATTATCTCGCTGACGTTCAGCCCGTATTTGACGCGAACTGTGTGAGCTGTCACGACTACGGCGGTACGGGCGCCTCGAAGGTGGTGCTCGCCGGCGACAAGGGGGTCTGCTTCAACGCCTCTTACGCCGAACTGTGGCGCAAGGGCTACACGGGCGCGATCGGCGCGGGCCCGGCGTCGACCCGACCCGCCCTGAGCTGGGGCTCGCACGCCAGCAAACTGGTTCAGACGATCCTAGGTTCGCACACCAACCGCGTGGCGCTCACCGCCGCCGAATTCGACCGCATCGTCACCTGGATCGACCTTAATGCGGTGTACTACCCGAGCTACGCCTCCAACTACCCCAACACTGCGGGAGGCCGCTCGCCGCTGACCTTTACCCAGTTGAGCCAGCTCGTGGCCTACACCGGTACGAACGTGACCGATGCCGACAGCGTCAAGAGTCTGGGCGAACTGATCTCGTTCGACCGGCCGGCGAAGAGCCCGTGCCTGAGCGGTGCCGTCGGCGCAAACTACACCAACGCGCTGACACTCATACAGGCAGGACAGGCCGCGCTCGCCGCGCAACCGCGCGAGGATATGACGAACTGCGCGCTCGCGAATGCGACCGACCTCTGGCGCGAGAACAAGTATCAGGCGCACCTCTGCCGCGAGGCGATGAACCGCGCTGCGGTTGCGGCTGGCAGTGTGGTCTACGATTCGCAGGGTCTGCTGGCCGTGGCGAACGGCGTGCCAGTGGGGAGCAACCTCACCTCCGCAGTGATCAACGGCAAAGTCGTTTACGCGGCCAGCAACGAAACCGCCACCGTGTTCATCGCCTGGGGCTCGTCCGATGCGGGCGACAGCACGAACCTCTGGCAGCATGTCACGCGCGTCGGAACGCAGGGTGCGGGCGCGTTCTCTCTTGCGCTCACCGGCCTGACCGCTGGTCGGCCGCTCTATTTCAGGGTGTTTGCTTCCAACGGCCAGGGACTGGTGTCCTCGCATTCAAGCACGGTATTCGACACGCTCTCGCTCCTCGGCCAGACGGTGGCAGCGCACACGTTCACATGGAGCACGGACTCTGCGGGTGTGGCGAAAGACGGTGGCGGGTCTTGGGACAGCGCGACGGCCAATTGGGTCGGGACGGACGGCGTCCATGTGGTCTGGAGCAACATCACCGGCGATATGGCGGCCTTTGGCGCGGGTGGGACTGCGGGCACGGTCACGCTCGACACGAACGGCATCACGGTTGGCGGGCTGACCTTCAGCGCGGTCAGCGCGGGAGCCTACGCTCTTTCCGGCGGCCCGTTGAGGCTGACGAACGCGCCTGTGTTTGCGGTGAGCACTTCCGCGACCATTGCTTCGCAGATGTCAGGTGCGTCCGGATTCACGAAGACGGGCACGGGAACGCTGACGCTGTGCGGCCACAGCACGTATGGCGGAGTCACCGCAATCGAGACGGGCACCGTGAAACTCTCTTCGCTGCCTCTCGCTGCGCTCAAGCTTCGGCTGGACGCGTCGGACGCCTCGACTCTTTTCACGAATTCCAGCGGGATCGGCGCGGTCACGGCGTCGGGCCAGCCTGTGGGCTACTGGGGCGACCGCAGCGGCAGCGGCAAGCCCGCCACGCAGGCGGCCGCGAGCCGGTGCCCCACCTACGTGACCAACGTGGCGGAGTTCTTCGGACGCCCGGTGCTCCAGTTCGACGGCGTGGACGATGACCTCACGAGCGCCTTGGACATCAATGCGACGAACATGCCCAACATGACTTTGGTGATGGTCTATCGTCAAGTGTCAAAGACAGCCAACGGCGGACTGTGGGGACACGACAACGGCGGCTGGGACCGCTTCCAGCTTCTGAATTTCACCAGTGGCGGAATGTACAACGGTTATCCGATCACCACCAACAACGCCTGCGCACCGGTGAGCGGGATGAACACAAACGCGGTTCTTCTCTATGCGGCGGTTCTGAAAAACGGTGCGGCTAACAGCTCTTATGTCTACATCAACGGACAGTCTGACAGTACGAATGGGCTGCCCGCCTTCACCTCTTCTGAAATCTCGGGGCTCGCCTCATTCACGCTTGGGAACATCAGCCCAGGCAACGGCTACCGGGGCAACGTTCAGATTGGCGAGGTGCTGGTCTTCGACACTGCGCTGAGCGATGGTACGCGGCGCGACGTCGAGAGCTATCTGAGGAGCAAATGGCTGGGGGCATCCGACACGCTCGCGGCCGTTCTCCCCGCGAATGGTGCGGTGCGGGTCGCGTCGGGCGCGGCGCTGGATCTGGGCGGCGCGGCGCAGACCGTGGCCTCCGTGAGCGGCGACGGCGCGGTGTCCAACGGCACGCTGACGGTGACGGACACGCTCGCGCCCGGCGGCACCAACCGGGTCGGCGTGCTCACGCTTTCCGGCTCGCCGGTCCTGAGGGGCGCGACCCTGCTGGCCGACGTGGCGACGGACGGAACGGGCGACCGGCTGGTCTGCACGGGCGACCTGTCGCTGGAGGGCGTCCTGCTGCAGGTGGCGAATCCCGGGCTTCTGAATGTCCGGCGGAGTTACACGCTGGCCACCTGCTCGGGCAACCTGTCGGGTTCGTTCAGCTCAACCAGCCTTCCAGATGGCTGGCATGTCCGGTATGACCGCACGCCGGGCGCGGGTTCAGCAACGGTTTACTGGGCATCGCATGCGACGGTGTTCAGTGTGAGGTAGCGGCAAGACAAAGGAGAGTAACAGATGCAAAGCAAACATCAGATGAAGACGGAGTGGGTCCGCCGGGCGATTCGGCGGATGGCGGCGCTGTGCGCGACCGCTGTGGCTGTTTGCACGGGAAGTGCGGCGGCAGACACCTACACATGGAGCACGAATACGACGGGTGCCGCGCAGGACGGCTCCGGCACGTGGAATACCTCAACCGCGAACTGGGTCGGCGCGGGAGACGTCCATACGGCGTGGAACAACGCCAACGGCGACACGGCGGCCTTCGGCGTGGGCGGCACGGGTGGCACGGTGACGGCCAGCTCGGGCATCACTCTCGGCGGGCTGACGTTCAACGCGGTGGCGAGCAACACGTATACGCTTGCGGGCGGGCCGCTGGTGCTGACAGGCTCGCCGATCTTCACGGCGTATACCAATGCGGCCATCGGGTGCGCCATGACAGGTTCCGTGGGTTTCGTCAAAGCAGGAAACGGAGCGCTGACGCTGAGCTCGATTCAGAGCAGTTTTACCGGCGACGTCGCCGTAACGCAAGGCACGCTGATTGCCAACACTATGAATAATACACCGAGTCCGACAAACAGCGCATTCGGGTATCTTCTGGTGCCGCATGGTATCAGAGTCGGTAACGGAGCGACCTTGCTGTTCGCTAACCATGACACGTTCGGCAACAACAGCGTCAGCCCGATTTTAACGCTGTCAGTGGAGAACGGGGGAACGGTTCGAAACAGCAACGCGTTCACCACTCTCGGCCCTGTGAATCTCAGCGGAGGAACGATTCTGACATCAGGCGGTGCGAATGCGACCTATCAGGCGTATCAGTTGAAGAACACCGTGACATCAGGCGGCGATTCGGCGATCAGCACGACGGGCGGAAGTTACAACGGGGTTCACCTCTTCAACAACACGTTCGCGGTCACCGGCGGCACGTTGACGGTATCCGCGCCGCTGATCAACCTCTCCGCATCAGGAAGCGCGATGGGATTCACGAAGGCCGGTGCCGGTAAAATGATTTTGGCGGCCGACAACTCTTTCAGCGGCAACGTCACGGTCTCCAACGGCGTGCTGCAGGTCGGCAACGGCGGCGCGGCGGGCTCTGTCGGGGCCGGGGCGGGTGCGGTCAGCTTGGTGAACGCCGACGCGTCTCTGGTGTTCAGCCGGTCCGGCGCTCTGATCCAGTCGGGCGCGATTTCCGGCGCCGGCTCGCTGGTGCAGCAGGGTTCCGGCGTGGTGACGCTCGCCGGAGCGAACACCTATGCGGGCGGCACAGCGGTCAGCAACGGTATTCTGGCTGTGCTGAGCACGAACGCGCTGCCCGGATACGCCACGGCGGGCAAGGTCACGCTCGCTGGCGGCGCCGGACTGTCGGTCGGCGTCGGTGTTTGGTCAAACGACAACATCACCGCGCTCATCAACACGGGCGTGTATGGGACGAACACGGTTTTCGGGTTCGACACCACGGCTGGGAATTACGTCTACAACAATCAGTTTGCCCTGCCTTCGGTTGCAGGGCTGGTCAAGACCGGTCCGAACGCGCTGACGCTGCTCAGTGGCACACCCATTACGATGGGCGTGACCGCGCTGGGAGGCATCCTGCAGGCCGATTTCGGGGGCGGCATTCCCGCCATGACCAACGTGACGTTGACAGGCGCTTCGCTCTCGTCGGCGAGCGGTGCCATCACGGCCTCGCTCGGCACAGGCATGGGGCAGATCAACATCGCGCCGGGCACCGCGAGCGGGTTCAGCGCCGTCAACGTGCCGCTCACCGTCGATCTTGGATATGGAGGCACGCTGATTTCCGGCTCCACGGTGACGTGGGGTTCCGCGGTGTTCAATCCCAGCGCGCTTGTTCTCAACGAC
>CAYSXF010000211.1:0-6921 GCA_964434815.1 uncultured Lentisphaeraceae bacterium | reverse complement strand
ACACCTCTCTATTCGTCGGCAGCGTCAGATGTGTATAAGAGACAGCTACACGCCGCCCGACCAGCTTCTGGGCTCGCCCGTTAAGGGAGTGACAAAAATCTCGCCCAAGGCGGACATGGACTATGAGTACGATGTTGTCGTCGGCAAGATCGTCGAGGCGCTCGCCAAGCGCGGGTTGCTCGAGAATACGCTCATCATCGCCACCAGCGACAACGGCGGCATCCCCGCAGACCGCGAAAAATTCGGCCACGATGCCGTCGGCGGGTTGCGCGGCGCGAAGTCGCAGATCTTCGAGGGCGGCCACCGGGTGCCGTTCATCGCGAGCTGGAAGGGCCACATTCCTGCGGGCGAAGTCCGCAACCAGGTTATCGGCACGCTCGATATCGTGCCGACGTTCGTCGAACTCGCCGGCGGTACATTCGCCCCAGACCAGATGCTCGACAGCGTGAGCCTCGTGCCCGTCCTTCTCGGCCAGCGCGGCGACGACAAGCCGGTTCGCGAGACCCTGCTGATCCAGAGCAGCCCCGGCCGCGACGCGTTCGATGACGGCAGCGTGATTCGGGAGTCACAGGTCGGCGAGGAGGGCAAAAAGCTCACGCCTAGAGAACGTAAAAACGCCAAAAACCGCGCACTGAACCAGATCGCCAAGAGGGGCGAAAAGTCCGGCAGCGAGGGCATCGCCCACGCGCTGCGCGAGGGCACCTGGAAGCTGGTCTTCGACATCGAGCACGACAAGCCCGCCGCGCTCTACAACCTCGCCGAGGACCTGACCGAACAGAAGAACCTCATCGGCGACGAAGCGCAGAAAGAGAGGATTGCGCGGTTGGATAAAATCTACCGCGAAATCCGCAGCTCAAAACGCAGCACGCCTCCCGGACACCTCTGATAAAACGAGGCGCTTCACCGCGCTCTTTAACCCCTTGCCACATAAGACCACACACAACCGATCAATATATACTCCACGCAGAAGAAACAAGATATGACCACTCCTGTCATGCAATACCCGGGGCCGGGACCACTCGGCCCCGGGTTTTTTATCTTTTTCGAAAATTCCCCTTTACAGCCCGACCATTTTTTGAAATAATCATCTTTATCGATAGACGTAATAGTCTTTATGCACGAAACGAACGGAACCTACACTGGACAAGAGCGCACACACGATGAATAAGCAGACGGCCCGCAGCAACGCGGTCGGCCTGTGTCTGTGTTGTCGCGCTTCCGCTTGTCCCGGTGGAGGGTTCCCTCGCTTCAGTTGACCAACCTGCAATAGCACTGAAAAGAGGAACCCATAACCGGCAAGCGGTTGTGGGTTTTTTATTTTACACACCACACCTAGGAGACACACCCATGAGCAAGAAACACGCAAAGACAAACAAGACGGAGAATCTCGGACTGCGCGCCCTATTGAATCTCCTGTTCAAACGCGATAAGAACCCGAACGGGACACCCGTAGAACCAGAAACCGAATTCCTGTCCGATACCGGGCAAGGCCTTCACACCCTGTCCCTGCACGCGGGACAAGTCCCTGATCCTGCCACCGGCTCACGGGCCGTCCCGCTTTACCAGACGGCTTCCTACGTCTTCAAAAACTCGGAACATGCTGCGAATCTTTTCGCCCTGAAAGAGTTCGGCAACATCTATACGCGCCTGATGAACCCCACGACAGACGTCTTTGAGCGGCGCGTGGCCGCGCTGGAGGGCGGCTCGGGCGCGTTGGCCACTGCGTCCGGGCAAGCGGCGATCACCTACGCGCTGCTGGCGATCACCCAGCTCGGCGACGAGATCGTGGCCGGCAACAACCTGTACGGAGGAACCTACCAGCTCTTCCACCACACGTTCCCGAAGCTCGGGCGCACCGTGATCTTCGTGGACTCGCGCGACCCCGAGGCGGTGCGCAAGGCCATCACGCCCAAGACCCGCGCGGTGTATGTGGAGACCATCGGCAACCCCAAGTTGGATGTCCCTGACTTTGCAGCCATCGCGAAGATCGCGCACGAGGCTGGCATCCCCCTGGTTGTGGACAACACGGTGGGCGTCGGCCTCGTGAGGCCCTTCCAGCACGGAGCCGACATCATCGCGTCCTCTGCCACCAAGTACATCGGGGGTCACGGGACCTCGATCGGCGGCGTGATCGTGGATTCGGGCAGGTTCAAGTGGAACAACGGCAAGTTCCCGGAGTTCACCGAACCCGACCCGAGCTACCACGGCATCGCTTACTGGGACGCGCTCGGGAATGTGCCGGGACTGGGCAACGTGGCCTTCATCCTCAAGGTGCGCGTGACGTTGCTGCGTGACACGGGCGCCGTGCTGAGCCCGTTCAACTCCCGCGAGTTTCTGCTCGGCCTCGAAACGCTTCCGCTGCGGCAGACACGCCACTCCGCGAATGCGCTCGCGCTCGCCGCGTGGCTCAAGGTCCATCCGCTCGTGGCCTGGGTGAACTACCCCGGCCTCACAGACAGTCCCAACCACAAGGTCGCGGCGAAGTACCTCAAGCGGGGCTTCGGCGGCATCGTGGGGTTCGGCATCAAGGGCGGCCGGGATGCGGGGAGGCGCTTCATCGACAGCGTGAAGCTGCTCTCGCACCTGGCCAACATCGGTGACGCTAAGTCGGTGGTGATCCATCCGGCCTCGACTACGCACCAGCAGCTCACCGCTGCGGAACAGAAGGCGACCGGCGTCTCGGACGACTACATCCGTCTCTCGGTCGGCCTCGAAGACATCGAGGACATCAAAGCCGATATCGAGCAGGCACTGAGGGCGAGTCAGAGATAACACAAGGGGGGATGCATCTAATGAATAACACACCTCACACGAAACGTATCCTGTTCGTCTGCAGCGGCAACGCCTGCCGCAGTCAGATGGCAGAAGGGTGGGCCCGAAAACTGTCCGGCGGCAAGGTCGAGGCCTATTCCGCCGGCGTCGAGGCCCACGGCGTCGATCCCTCTGCCATCGCCGTCATGGCGGAGGCCGGAGTGGACATATCGAATCAACGGTCAAAGAGCGTGCATGTATTGCCGGAGATCACTTTCGACTGCGTGGTTACGCTGAGCGAGAGGGCCGCGACTCTATTCCGCAGCCATCCTGTGCAGGTGCCAGTCGTGGAGGTGTCGTGCGAATCGCCCGTCCGGCGGGCAAGCAGAAAAGCCCCGGCGCTCACCCACTACCGTCACGTGCGCGACGACATTCGTGATGAAGTCCGTACTGTACTGAACAGAATTCTCCCTAAAATCACGAAAACCAATCAACGCCCGTCCATGGTTTTGTCAGAAGCGCAATTTTTTGCGTTTCCCACTTGAACGGCATTGGCCATCTTGTATAATGCGTTAATTCTATAGATTAACTAGTCTTTTAGGAACGTCGATTTATGATGACCCGGAAAAACACGATTATGTGCTGTAGAACGCCTGGCGGATACCTGCGGGGCGCGTTAGTCCACGTGGTCCCCCATAATGAGGAACGCCGGGCGTTATTGATCAAGGGTCTTCTTTTTTGTCACCAGTTCTATTAATTCTATGGAGTATACCATGTTTATGAAACGAATCATCGCACTCATCGCGCTCGGCGGGCTGACGGCTTTCGGCCAAACAGCCCCCTCCCCAACATCGGAGACGGATCGCGCAACCCTGCAGGCCACACTGAAAAGGCTGGCCGAACTCACCGAACAGAACGAGGGGCTTCGCAAGAAAGTCCTTGCTCTTGAGCAAAGCCCGGCAAAGCCGGAGACGAACGTGGCGTCAACGGCAACAGCCGCGGCGGCTGCATCTGCGACGACCACGCCTCCCACGGCGGCTCTCACCGCGTCCTTCGCGGTTCCGGTGCTCTCCGCTTACGTATGGCGCGGCATCGTGGTCAACGACGGGCCAGTCGCCCAACCCAACGCGACGATCAGCAAAAACGGGTTTTCCTTCAACGTTTGGGGAAATTACAACTTCACCGACGCGTACAGCGACGAAACCAAACAGGAGGTGAGCGAAGTCGATTTCACGCTATCGTATAGCAGGACAGTTGGCCCCGTCACCTTGGGTGCCGCGTATGCCGAATATGTCTATCCTCACCAGACCGTCACCGGCCCGGACGGAAGATCCTTCGCGGCGCCCGGAACGCGCGAGGTCCAGGTCAGCGCCGGCTTGCCGGACGTTTTCCTGACGCCCACGCTGACCCTGGTCCGTGACATCGACGAGATCGACGGCTCGTATGCGTCCTTCGCACTGAGCAAGAGTTTCACCTTGTCGAAAAAGGTTCAGGCCGCGTTCGGCTTCAGCACCGGAGCGGGCGACAAAGACTACAACGCAGGATACTTCGGCGTTTCAAAAACCCAACTGGTCGACGGCAACCTGTCTTTCAGCCTGCCGATCGCCATCACGGACACCGTGACGCTGACCCCCCTGGTACAGTACACCTGGCTGTGGGATTCGCAGATTCGGGGTGGTGCCGAAACGCTGTACAAGGACGATTCGGCGGTGTGGGGAGGGGTGACGCTGAACGTCTCCCTCTAGGCAAAGAAGTTTAACACATCAAATAAGGAGAAATCATGAGTAAGACAACGGAGTCATCGAACCCTGCAAATAAAGAGTCCTACGGGCTCAAGAACCAGATACTGTCGCCGCTGGAGGTGCTCGGCCAGTCTGTAGCGAATATCGCGCCAACCGCGACGCCGACGGTGGTCATCCCTCTGGTTTTCGCCGTGGCAGGCGGTGCCACCTGGTTCGCCTACCTGTTCGCCCTGGTCGCCATTCTGCTGGTG
The DNA here is from genome assembly GCA_964434815.1 of uncultured Lentisphaeraceae bacterium. Taxonomy (GTDB): domain Bacteria; phylum Verrucomicrobiota; class Kiritimatiellia; order RFP12; family UBA1067; genus CAYSXF01. The sequence continues at coordinate 2,177 of CAYSXF010000211.1, read as the reverse complement.
TCCCTGTCGATCAACGTGTTTGCCAAACGCTCGGCCTCGCCCGGATCGTTCTACACGTATATCGCTGACGGGCTCGGTCCGAAGTGGGGCATCGCGGTGGGGTGGATCCTGTTCATCTCGTACATTTCGTGCGCCTCTTCGGTAACGACCGGGTTCACGAACTATGCGAACGTCCTGATCAAAGACCTATTCGGCCTGTCGCACGACCTTCCGCCGGCCGCTCTGGTCGGCGTGCTCGCCGTGAGCGTGCTGGGATCTTGGTATGTCGCCTATAAGGACATCCGCCTTTCGGCGCGCCTGATGCTCGGCTTCGAGCTGGTCTCCATCGCCTTCATCCTGCTGGTTGTGGGAATAACGCTGGTGCGCCACGGGTTTCATCTGGATTGGAGCCAGTTGTCGCTGCACGGCTTGACATTTGACGGGCTGCGGCTCGGGCTCGTGCTGGCGGTCTTCAGCTTTGTCGGGTTCGAGAGCGCGACGTCGCTGGGCAGCGAGGCCAAATCACCGCTCACCACGATTCCGCGGGCGGTTCGGCGCAGCGCCATTTTCGTCGGCCTGCTCTTCGCCCTTGCGGCGTACACGCAGGTGCTGGGCTTTGCCGGCAACGAAGTTCCGCTCGACAAGAGCGACGCGCCGCTGCAGGTTCTGGCCACCCGCGCCGGCGTTCCCTTCTTGGGCGTGCTGATCACCGGCGGCGCCATCATCAGCTTCTTTGCCTGCGTGCTCGCGAGCATCACGGCGGGCTCCCGCGTGCTGTTCCTTCTGGCGCGTCATGGCGTGATCCACCCGTACTTGGGCGGAGCGCATGAAACCAATGAGACGCCTCACGTGGCCGTCACGCTGTCCTCCCTCATCGCCTTTGTTCCCGCCGCTATTTTGACTGGTTTGGGTCAGAATCTCTTCTCGATCTATGGCTGGATCGGAACGACCGCGACGCTCGGGTTCATTGTGGTCTACATTGTGGTGGCCATCGCGGCACCTGTGTTCCTGTATCGACGGCACGAGCTGCGCCCAGGAAATGTTCTGGTCGCCGTCGCCGCAGTCGGCTTGCAGGGCGTCGCGTTTGTCGGGGCCGTCTATCCCCTTCCTGCCTCTCCCAACTCCTATCCGATCTACGCCTTCGCCGCGCTCCTGGCGGTCGGCGTGGTCATCGGCTTCGTGTCCAAGGCCGCCGTCCGGGGAACGATCAGCGCCGACCTCAAAGCCATTGAGGGACGCTTCCAGGGCGTGCCTGTCGTGAAAACCAAGCCGGCCTAAGCCGACGCACAAAGTGGCATCGCGGTCGCCGACAAACGCCCGCGATGCGGATCCCGACGAACATTGCTGGACCGCGTCTCTTCCGACCGGTCCGCCCCAAAAGGAGACGAGACATCGTGAGTGACAGGAAGCTTCATTTCGACACGCTGCAACTTCATGCGGGCCAGGTGCCCGACCCCGCCACGGGCGCACGGGCCGTGCCCATCTATCAGACCACGTCCTTTGTGTTCAAGGACTTCGCGCAGGCCAAGGCCATCAGCTCGATGGAGCAGTTCGGGTTCGACTACACGCGCATCACCAACCCGACCAACGAGGTGCTGGAGAACCGGATTGCGGCGCTTGAAGGGGGCAGCGGTGCCCTGACCGTAGCCTCCGGTTCGGCCGCCACGGCCTATTCCATCCTGAACATCACGCACGCAGGCGACGAGATCGTAGCGGCCAAGACGCTCTACGGCGGCTCGTTCAACCTGTTCAAGAACACGCTGCCCAAGCACAGCATCACCACCCACCTGGTCGACCCCGCCGATCCGGAGAACTTCCGCCGCGCCATCAACGACAAGACGCGGGCGGTCTTCGTGGAGACCATCGGCAACCCGGATATCAACGTCATCGATTTCGAGAAGGTGGCCGCGATCGCGCACGAGAACGGCATTCCCCTGATCGTGGACAACACCTTCGGAACACCCTTCCTGTTCCGGCCCTTCGACTACGGCGCCAACATCAGCGTACACTCCGCCACGAAGTACATCGGCGGTCACGGAACCAGCATCGGCGGGCTGATCGTGGACGGCGGCAATTTCGACTGGTCCAAGAGCGGCAAATTCCCCGACTTCACGACACCGGACCCCGCCTACAGCCACATGGTGCATTGGGACCGCTGGGGCAACTATCCGGGGCTGGGCAACATCGCTTTCATCATC
>CAYSXF010000210.1:0-6956 GCA_964434815.1 uncultured Lentisphaeraceae bacterium | reverse complement strand
ACCGCACCTCGACGGTCTATCGGTTTTCATCGCGATAACGGGTCCGCCCATGACCGACGCTGTTGCCGGTGGTCCCGTTCACCAAGCCGATTGCCAGCGACGATTGCGGGTTCTCACCCCAGATGCTGAGGGTCAAGCCGTCGATCCGGTCCGTCCGGTCATAGATCGCGACATCCGGCGTTAGACTGAGCTGAAAGGGCTCATCCCCGGCCATCGCGGTGCTTATGCCGACGACACTTGCTAGGACTGCGAGTAACTTCTTCATTGCGTGTTTCTCCTTCTTGCGTGTTGTGTGTGGTGACTTCACAGCGACCGCGTCAGCCGCAGTGAAATTCGAGTTTCATCCTTCAAAAGTCCGTCTTCTATCGCCTCCCGATGCGCCCTCAGTTGATCGTGAATAACCGGCATCCAGCAAGAAGACTTACCGTTAGAAAAGCCAAGAAAACAAAGCTCCACGTCGCCAGTCTCTTGATAAGATTTATAGCTGTCAGTGGCATATGAACCCCTTTCATTTGTTCTGCACATTGCTCTTCATACGCAAACATATTACGACACGGGGCGATTCCAAACTATGGGGTATAACCCTACCCGTTACAGGCACACACTCCGCCTGCCCCGCATCGGAGAAATGTGCGCGCCGGCCGGTGAAATCAAGCGCGCCTTAAGGACTTCACCGTATAGAGAAGTGCGGCCCCTGCGCGTACAGTACGCTGATTGTCAAACCGTTATCGCCGGAAGAACCTTGCACGTCTGCGGCAAAGGCATCCGGCAAAACGAAAGGAATCACCACATGAACGCGATTACGAGGTTGAGCGTCGACAGAGGGCTGACAGGTTCAGCGAAATCATTCAGTCCAAGGGCACCTGTCATGAACGGAACAAAACAGATGCTCACGGGCCTTGCCTTTGCAGTGGCCGTGATCGCACTGCAGCGGGACGTAATGGCCATGTCAGTGGATCTCGGAACCGCGTCCGGTTTTGCGGTGCTGGCTGGAAGCGGTGTGACCGTCACAGGCCCGACCTCGATCACCGGGGACATGGGCACGTTTCCGACCGCCACCATCGCGGGTTTGGCCAACCTTGTTCTGGCCGGCGTGAACCACGCGGATGACGCCATCGCGCAGCAAGCTAAGGCCGACCTGTCAGCCGCATATACCAGCGCGGCAGGGCGCACGCCGACGACGTTGTATGGCGCGATCTTCGACCTTGGAGAGCAGACCTTGAGCGCGGGTGTTCACAACAGCACTGGCTCGTTTGGAATCACGGGAACCCTGACGCTCGACGCGCATGGCGACCCGAATGCAGTCTGGATTTTTCAGGCCGGGTCCACGCTCACGGCGGAAGTGGGCAGCAAGGTCATCCTGATCAACGGCGCTCAGGCCGCCAATGTGTTTTGGCAGGTCGGCAGTTCGGCGACGCTGAAAACGGACGCCTACTTCACAGGGAGCGTTCTGGCGCTGACTTCCATCACGCTGAATTCCGGCGCAACGGTGGACGGCCGGGTGTTAGCGCAGAACGGCGCGGTGACTTTCGACAGCAATGTGGTGACGGTACCAGAAGGAGGCACGCTGCAACTGCTCGGCCTCGGAATGGCCGCTCTGGCCGCCTTCGGACGCAAACGCCGGCCGGCAGACTGAGTCTGCGCACCACGAGTACGCCCCATCAATATTCGAGATTCGCGCCGAAATTCGGCGTCTCACCCATGTTTATCGCCTGAGCCCATCCGGCGAGGCGATCCGACCCCATCTTCCAGAAGCGCTCGCACCGCTGGAGGTAGTCCACGACGACTTGGGTCTCGCCCTTTGCGAGGAGCTCCTTGGCCAGTTGCATATTCGGCCCGAACGAATTCATCTGCGGAGAGCCTTTGCTTTCGGCGGAATCGAGCAGGCGTTTCTTAGCCTCGGCGACATTGCCTTCCTTCAGCGCGATCCGCCCAAGCACCTGGTTCGAGTCCTGGATCGCGTTGCCGTAGTTCCAGTCGTTTGTGTAGGCAGGCGCCAGACGCGCCAGCTCATTCGCAAACCCGCGCGCCTCCTCGGTCTTCCCCGCCTTCAGCGCCTTCTTTGCGGCGCGGTTCAGCGCGTAGAACCGCTCGACCTCATTCGTTGCGGCACTCAGGTCGCCCCGTGTGATCTTCGCCATGCGGGCCTGCTCTTCGGCCGAAAGCCCGGCCTTCGGCGCGCCTTGGGAATGTGCCACCGCAGCTAGGATAACGGCCAAGCCGATGAGTCCAAACACATTGCCTTTCATACAGCGAACCCTCCATTCTTCCGTTTGTCACCGAACCACGTTTAAACGACACGCCGTCAACATGCGGGATCGTGACTCATCCCTTACGTGCAACAGTATAGCATGCGAACAGCACGCTGGGAAAGCCGCGAAAAGCACCCTGAAGATTGCGGCCCATAATTTATTTCCCGTCGAGTCGCAGACGCGCCGAGTGCCGGCTCGACTAGTTGCTCCCGTACTCCGCTTTCCGGTCCAGCCTGCGGGCAAGCTCGCTGGTGTAATGCAGCCCGAGACTGGCGGAACGCTCCCTAGCCCATTCGGTCAGTTTCGTGCTTCCGGCGGGAGGCGCGTCAACGCACAGCCGGTTGTCCATCAGCCCCTTGATCTCCTCGCGCGTGATCATCACGTCGCCCACGATTTTTCCGATAAGCCAACTGACGGCATAGCCCACGTCCGGCGGGACAGACAGTATCGGCCGCCGCTTGCCGATGATCTGACCGATGACCTCGACCAGCCCGCGATAGGTGAAGGTCTCGGGGCCGATGGCGTTGACAGTCACGTTGTCACTCCGCTTGCCCTGCTCCACGGCAAGCTGCGCAAGGTCGTCAACGTAAATGGGCTGCAGCTTGTACTGGCCGTCTCCGAAAACGCCAAAAACGGGCAGATGACGCAAGGCCCAGGCCATGTTGTTCACCAAGATGTCTTCCTTGCCGAAAAGAACAGCCGGCCGGAGAATGGCATAGGACAGCCCGCTCTCGACAAGGGCCCGCTCCAGACGGGCCTTTCCCCTGAAGTATTCGAGCGGAGAGTCTTCAGAAGGGTTCGTGATGCTGACATGCACGACCCTGCCGACGCCAGCCGCCTTCGCGGCCCGAAACAGGGTCTCCGTGTTCCTGACGGCGTCCGCATGCGTGAACGCCCCGTGGTTGAAACGCACCCAGTACGTGTTGTACAGAACCGAGACCCCGCGAAGCGACTCGGCGAGCTTCTCCGGCGCGTCGAAATGGAAGGGCATCACCCGCACGCGGTCGCCGAAGGGATTTGCGCGGTTAACTGAGTTCGTGAGCGTGACCACGCTGCGGCCTTCGTCCAGAAGCCGCTGCGCGATATACTTGCCGGAGTATCCGAAGGCTCCCGTCACCGCTTGTGTGTCGTTGATTTTCACAGCGCACCAGTCATTGGTTCACCTTCTTGGTCTTCATTTGCCAAGGATCTTCCGTTTCCGCTTCTCAAACTCGTCGTTTGTCAGCAAACCTTTGGTCTTGAGTTCGGCCAGTCTCTCAAGCTCCCCCGCCACATTCGTGCACCGGAGTTTCGCGATCTGGTAGACCGTCACGCAAATCGCGATCACCATGATCGTCGCGCACTCTGCCCAATTTTCCATGCTCGCCATCTCCCCTCTCAAACCACGCCTACTTGCCCCGTTCCGCCTGGAAACGGATGGGTTTCTCCGTGCCGTCCGCGAATACCACCTTGAGCGTGGAGTCAGCAAACTGCAAATCTTGTACCGGGCACTGAGCGGAGGTCGCGCTCGGGCACAGCGCATAGAGCATCGTCGTCTTGCCCTGTGCGTGTTTGCGGTAGACCGCCGTGGGGATCGGCCGGATGCCGCCGTAGCCGGCGGAGGAGTCCGGCAGCCACCCCTGCACGACCGGCTCTTTCTGTCCTTTGACGATGCTCACGCCCTCGGCTCCGAACGCCAGCAGCGTCAGGTTCGGCCCTTTGTTCTGCGTGGCGACCTGAAGCCCGTCCACCTTCACGTCCGTTGCATCGAGGTGGAACAGAGCCTCATAGGTGTGGGCCTGACCGTCCTTCGGCTCCAGTTCGTCGGCGATCACGAAGAGCCCCGGCTTGACGAAAAACACGTGCCGCGTCTGCTTGACCGTATGTTCGGACTTCGGCCCCCACGCTTCGTCGTAAACCGCCGCCGCGTGATCGAACGTCTCGTTGCTCTCCCACACGTGCGGCAGCGGCTTAGTGACGACATAAGTCTCGTGCGGCTCTTTCCGGCGGTTCTGCTCCAGCCCGTCGACGAGCACCACGTTGTGCGCGCGGCTGCTGAGCACATAGCGCCGCCAGTCGCTCGCATCATAGGTGTAGACGCCGCCTTCGACCAGAAGCTGCTGGCCGAATGCCGTAACGGTCACGCTCAACTTGTCTTCATGCTGATGTCCGAAGCCGAACGGTCCGCCGTCCATACACAGCCAGAGCGCGCTGCGGTCCCACCCGCTGCGCAGGATGAACTGCCCGGCATAAGGGAACTGATACGAGGCCTGCGCAGGCGCCTTGCCCTGCTTGCCTTCGGTGGCGACCCAGAGGAAGTCTTCGCGCTTCGGGAAGAGCTTGGCCCCCGTCTCCATCCACCGCAACACCTCGCCCGCGCCGGAGTCGTTCAGCGCCGGTGTGCGGCGCGTGGGCTGCATGGAGAACAGGAAGTAGTCGAACATCTTCTCCATGGTCGCCGTGTAGTCCTTGGGCACCTCGAAGCCAGTCAGCGGCACCAAGTCCACAGGGCCGAGGAAATTCTGAACCGTCACGCCGTGGTATCCGGGCGCGAGCTCGATCTGCGCCCCGTCCGGATAGACCTGGATGCTGAGTTCCGCGTAAAGCCGCCCCAGCGCCGTCTCGCGCCAGTTCTTCGCCTCCCTGAACTCCGGAAACAGCGCGCCCACGTGGTACAGCCCGTTGGACTCCATCGTCAGCCAGTTCCCCTTCATGTGGAACTGCATCAGATACAGCGCGTGCTCGACCTCGCTCTTCACCATCAAGATCAGCGCCTCGTCATCGAACGACTTGGACGCCAGAAAAAGCTGGTAAACCTCCGGCCAGACCGAGCCCGTCCGGATGCCCGCCTCGATCGTGCGCCAGCGCGAGAACGGCTTGTTGTCCGCCTTCGACGGCACGGGACAGTCACGCACCCAGCTCTTCAGCTCGGACACGAACTCCGCCGCGTATTTCTCGTCGCCCGTCGCGTAGAAGGCCCGGCCCAGATCCACCCACGCCGCGTGCCGGCTGAGCTGCCACGTCCACTCGTGGTTGGCAGGCCACTTCGAGCCGGGCTGCGTCGTGGGATTGAACGACCAGTCGATCTTATCCCCGAACTGCCACTCGATGCCGATGCTGTTGAACCGGTGCTGGAGCGCCTTCTCCGCGCCAGCGACGCGCCGCTTGGGATCCTTGCCCACCGCGTGCGGGTCGAACGTCCACGTCGGCGCCTTGCGCGTGCGCAGGTGCTCCGCGAACGCATGCTTCGCCGCAGCCCAGTCCGACGCAGCCACGGCGGCACTCACTGCCGCCAGATCAGCGCAGTCCAGATCAACCATGGAGAAGAATTGCGCATCCGTCAGCCGGGGGCCGGACTCCGCAGGCTTCGCCGGCGCTGCGGCAGAAGCACGCATGGCTCCTGCGGCCAATAACCCGGCGAGGAGAATCAGTCTGCCAACATCATTCACTGTCATCGTCATTTGCTGCTCAGCGTTTGTTTCTTCGGGTTTGGCGGATTGTAGCCGTGCGTTGAACCCTGCGTATACTCGATGGTCTTCGGCGCTTTGATGTTGTTATAGAGCACCGAGACACCCGAGGGCGGACAGACATAGTCGCCAAGGCCGGTTGTGATGGAGGTCGGGCACTTGATGCGCTTGCCCATGGTCGCCGTGTCATAGTAGCCGAGGCCGTCTGCATAGTCGGGACGCCAGCCGCGCAAACGGTTGAGCTGGATTCCGCCGAGATCGCAGCACCAAGGCTTGTAGGCGCTGCACTGGGTGACATCGTGATCGAGCGCCGCCGCCGTGATGGCTTGCAAGCCGCCCTGGCTTCCTCCCGCGGCGACGAGCGTTTTTCCGTTCCATTCCGGGCGCGACTTGACGTACTCCAGAGCCCGCAGGAGACGGAACATCATGCCGTTGAAGTAGGCTGTCTCGGGTTTGGCGTTTTCCTCATTGTTGAACGCATAATTCTTGAGTGCGCCGTTTTTGAGCGCATCATAATAAGCAGGCTCGCGCCCGTTCTCGATGCCGTGCGCATTGATGTCGAAGACGATTACACCTGCCCAGCTTTGCTGGTCGGCGCCGCCCACCCCATACCCGTGGAAGCAGACTTGCGCGCCGAGCGACTTGGGCTTGGCGTTCTCCGGGATCGACAGGTAGCCGGAAACCGGCTTGCCTCCGGCGCAATCGATCTTGACGTCGTAGACCTTGAAACCCGGCCTTTTCGAGGCGACCTCTTTGAGCACGGCCTTCATCGGGACAGCGGCAAGCTTCGCCTTCTGCTTCTGCCAGAACGCGTCAAAGTCGGCAGGTTCAGGATAACCTTCAAGCTTGGTGGGTTCGACGCCCGCGCCGCCATCGAACTTCAGGGGATTATTCTTCGCGTCTTTCACGGGCGTGCCGTCCGCGTTGAAGACCGAGACCTCGATATGCACGAAGCCGGGCTTGTCAGTCGAGGTTTTGATCTCAACCGGCTGCGCCTCAGAGCTTGTTCCCTCGCCCTTGGCCGTCTTCCCGTCGTCACCGCTGCGTATCCATTTAAGGATCTTTCCCGCGAGCGGCTTACCCTCATCGACGAGTTGGACCTTGAAGGTCATCGGGTCATTGGGAAGATAGGAGACCGGCTCCTTGTCGGTTGACCAGTCGAGCGCGAGCGTTCCCGCCATCGACGCTGTGACGCAGAGAATGGCAGCGAAAACCGCCGTAATGAAGCGAGGATGCATGTCATGTTCCTTTGCAGTTG
>CAYSXF010000209.1:0-6981 GCA_964434815.1 uncultured Lentisphaeraceae bacterium | reverse complement strand
TTCTGCCTGTCTCGTGGGCTCGGAGATGTGTATAAGAGACAGCAACCCCGACGGCGACTACATGGCCTATGCGTCAGTCCCGCGAATGTTCGTCACGGTCGTTTCGGGCGGAACCGTCACGAACACGTATCTGGCGCCGGCCAACACCGTCGAGGGCCCCGCCACTAACGGCATCTTCACAACCTGGTACAATTACGGCAGTCCGAGCGACCCTCTGGCTGTCGGCCGCCCGGTGACGTTGCCGGCGAACTCGTTCGTTGTGCAGCCATTGATCGCCACGAATGCGCTGGTTATGCACTTCCAAGTCTTCCGCGAATTCGGGTTCGACCCGCGGACGGCGTGGACGGGTAACATCAACCCCACCAACTTCCCCAACCGGTTCCCGACGTGGATCGCCAGCGCTGTGAACACGAAGCCCTTCACGTCCTTGGACGAGTATCTGTTGCTGAAGTTCATGTCTGAGACCCGCATGAACGGGGCCACGGCCAGCATGGCGCCTAACGTGACGGTGTGGAAATCTTACACCACCGATCCCAAGACGCCCGACAGCGACGCGACGGCATCGGCTGTTGACGGCATGCCCGACGGCTGGGAACTTTATGTGTCGGTTGATCCGACTACGGATCTGACCGTTGCAGCCAACCGGGTGATGAGAATCTCGCCGTGGAATCCGCTTGATGGCGATCTCGACTACCCGTCGCCAAATGCACCGCCGCAGGATGGGCTCGTCAACCGGCGCGAGTTTGCCGGAACGGACTCGTCGGCCTACTATAACAACGCGGCCCTTTACAACGCTTCGAACTTCGTCGGCGTCGTCTCCATCAAGCGCCCGGCGGTCGATGCGAACTGGATCAACAAATTCTGGCCGACCAACCCGTGGGCTCCCGACACGGACGGCGACGGCGTGAACGATCTGGCTGAACGCGCCTTCATGTACGGCACGCCCGTGGACAATGGCACGCCCTGCACACAAGGCGGCGGCCTCAACCCGAATTCGATGGATACCGACCGCGACGGGCTGCCCGACGGGTGGGAGCTGCAATTCACGGGAACAATTCCGACTGGGGCCGGTCCGTTTAGCGGCCTCACGATCACCAACGGTATGGACGGCACGTTTGCTGATGCCAAGCAGGACTGGGATTATGACGGGCTTCTGAACTACCAGGAGTATTGGGTCCAGGCGGTCCGCAGCTTCCGTTATGACATCCCTGGCACCAATTTCGTGAAGGGTCCCATTACAGGCAACGCCGGTCTGCCGATTGATGCGACGTACGACACCTCGAGCCTGTTCACACAGATCACTAACCCTTGGGATGTGGCAAAGTATCCTTGGGGCCCCAATGGCGCAAACCTCTGGGTGATGCTGCCGGTTGGTCCGGCCAAGCTGTATGTGAGCACCGACCCGCGCAATCCGGACACGGACGGTGACGGCATGGACGACTACTACGAGATGTTCCATGGGCTCAACCCGATCTTGGGCATGGGAATACTCGCCAGTGGTTTGGATGACCGTGTCGGCCGCGCCTACATTAAGAATAATCAATGGACCATCGACTACGGCGGTTATTACAACAACGAATGGGGTGTGGACTCGATGGATTTTGTCCGATTCCCGTGGCTCACGGGCATGCCGGAGGCTGACCCGGATGCGGACGGCTTGCTCAATCTGGAGGAGATGTTGCTTGCCAACACATCGTCGCCCCAGAATTACAACACGGACCCGACGCCGCTCTGGCTGACTGACCCGTCGAACCCGCAAAGCGTCGTCATGCGCTTCTACCAGCCGGGAAACATGTACTTCTGGCCGCCGACCCTGCCGACGCAGTACGTGTTTCCTTTCGAGGCGAACGAAGGTTACGACACGGACAACGACGGCGTCTCCGACAAGGACGAGTTGGTCGGCACGCGGAACCCGAACTCTGACCCGCAGAACTCGGATGACCCTGTGCGCCGCCAGGCGCTCTGGTTCAGCGGCACCAATTCGGCGGCAACCACGGTGTCCATGTCGAGCTATGTGGCGACTGCTGACCGCCAGGCTGTCGGCGACATCGAGCTTGCGTTCCGGAGCTTCACGATTGAGCTGTGGGCGCGGCCGGAGCGTGTCTTCGGGCTGACCGGCCAGGTGCTTATCGAGCGGGCTTTCGCATACGGCCCGAGCGATGCCAGTACGCCGTCTGCATACTTGAGCAGAAACTACAGGATCGGCATCGCGCCCGACGGGCGAGTTTACGCGAGCTTCGACAATGCCGGCGCGCCTACCCATGATTCGCACACGGACACCGCGATCATTTACGGGCCCGTGCTCCGGACGAACACTTGGGTTCACCTTGCGGCCCGCATGAGCGGCACAGACCGCAAGCTGACGCTGTTCGTGAACGGCAATGTCTATGCGACGCTCGACACCACCCTGATTCCGGCAAACGGGATCGACGTCATACGGAACTATCCGACGGATAGCACCTTCGTGAACTTTGTCTATAGTTCGGGCTCGTTGGCCATGGGAGCGGCGAACAATGCGCCGGTACCTCTGGACACGCTGTTTTGGACTTGGGCGCAGACATGGGGGGACTTCGACCAGTTCTATCGGGGCTGGATCGATGAGGTCCGCATCTGGGACGGCGCGCGCGACAATTCCTCGATCCAAGCCGACTACAAGAAGCGCTATACGCATAACGACTTGTGGGTCAACCGCTACCAGGTCGCGCAAAAAGTGGCGCTTGGCTATACGCGAGACGCCTCCAATTCGAAACAGTTGCCGCCTTTGCTGTTCCACCACTATACGTTCGACAATCTGTTCGGCGCCGACACGACGAACAGCGTGGCGACCGCCCCGCGCGGATTCAACGACGGGCAAGTGGACGTGAACAGGCCGATCGCTCCCGGTGCGGAAGTGCCTTGGTGGAGTGCGTCGGCTGTTCACAGCACGATTTACTCCGACTACAAGTACCTGCCGTGGATCGAGAACGGGGTTGATCACCTGCCCCTCTTCGGTGGTCTGGCGTCGTCGACGGTGTCGAACGGCACCGTGCGGTTGCTGCCGACCGACAAAGTCATGGACTCGGTCTATTGGTCGCAGACCCACGCCGGGCCAACCAATCAGAACAACAGCTTCCCGAATTCGGCCAACCCGTACGGCTTCGTTTACAAGGCTACCGACCCTCATTTGGTGAACGGGGGCTTCCTCATGCATCTCGATTTGCTGCCGCTCGGCGACGCTTACGCCAAACAAGTGGCTGCGATGTGGGATGATCAGGGCCCGGCTGAAAATTGGCTTGAGACGGGAGTCGACTCCGACTCGGACGGGTTGCCAGATTGGTGGGAAGCGTATGTGACCGGTGGCAACAAAACGAGTTTGGAGTGGAGCGCAGTCAATCCCGCCACAGGAATGACGTACGGCGAGCAATATCAGCGCGATATCGCCAACGGGGCGACGTCGACCAATCCGAGCGGTGTGGGCGGCTTGAAGCAGACCGCCGATTCCGACGGTGACGGGATGCCGGACTGGTGGGAGAAGCTCTATGGCCTCAATCCGAGCAGCGCGGTTGGGGACGATGGCGCCGGCGGCGATCCGGATCGCGACGGGCTCTCGAATCTGGCCGAGTACATGATCTCGGAGGTGTATGGGTTCCGGCATTTGAGTCCCCGGCTCTTTAAGACCGACTCGACGCAGCCGGTCTCGGATTACTTCATGAAGCAGGGTGCCCTCACGTTGGGCGAGATGTTCTCCGATCACGACTTTATGGAGGACTCGTGGGAGGATCTCTACGCTCCGTATTATGTCAACCGGTACGTGTACGATCCGCAGTTGGACAACGACGAAGACGGCTGGTCGAACTGGGCAGAGGCGCGTTTCTCAGCCTTCTCGGTTCGGATGGACCCGAGCCGGAAGTCGCATCTCACGCCGGAAGGACCCATGGACCCCGACTTCCCCGTTCCTGTGATCGAGGCTCGGATGTCGTATAACTTCGAGGAATTACCGGGCGGCCCGCTGGTCGTACAGGTCTACTCCAGTCCGGCGATGAACGGCCTGCCGGATGCGAGTTACCAAGTATCGTATACGGTGCCTGCCGATAAGCTGATCGACCTTCCCGGCAACTCGTGGTATACGGGTCGGGCGCTTCGTAAAGCCCTTGGCATGTACACGAAGAGCGTATACCGCGGCACGCTGACTCCGGGCTCGATCAGCCCCGGATCTCTGCTGCTGAACTTCACGCAAGTGAATGCCACGAAAGTGTATTGGTGGTACTTGCCTGACGGCTGGCACCATGGGCCTTACGAGGAATACATCCCCTGGGCGCCTTATGCCACGGACAATTTCATTCAAGTGCCAACCGGGCCGCAGGGCCGAGACGCTCCAAATGCGCCGCTGGCTACGGATGGAAACATTGTCGACAACAATAATAATGTTGTGGGTACGATCAACTACCTGACTGGCGAGTACATGGTCGATCTGGGTGAGTTGTCGGATAGAAACCCCCTCAATGATTATACTGCCGGCTACTTTGAGCTCGCTTACAAGGCCGGTCTGACCGGTGTTTTCCCGACCACCCTGTACCTTGCCGATGCCGACTCGGGCTACGTGCGTGAAGGCAAGAATTACATCTTCGCATTCATCGATCTGAATGCCAACGGGACATGGGATGCCGGTGAGCCGTGCGGTGTGGCGACGCCCTTCGAGGCGGACATCGGCTGGGATCACAACAAGGTGAACATCGAACTGACCGATTACACGCCGGGCTACCTGCGCATGTCGCTGGCGTCCGGGCTACGTTCAGAGGACGTGTTCGCAGGCAGCGGCAGTGCTGCAGGCAGCGGTGCCAGTGCCGGCGGCGGCGGTACGACAGCAAGTTCGGCGCCCGAGACGCGCGTGCGCGTCCGCAGAAGTCTGGCTGACGGGTATTCGACCTATCAGCGCATCGTCCTCGACAAGGTCATCGAGTCGCCGCGGAACTTCCTGCATGAGGGCGACTTCATGGGTCAGGGCGATCTCGGCTTGGACTGGGGCCTGACGGATGTGCCGACCTCCATGAACCGTGAGCGCTTCGTGTACGATGTCTATGTGGGCAATTCGGACGTTCTGACGAACAACACCCACCTGGCCACGTTCACCAACCTGTTCGATGTCGGCAGCGCCCGCGCGCAGGCGAAAGCCACGTCTCCGGCTGGCGGCAAATACGTGTACTCGGCGAGGCCTTTCTTCCGGTGGACCATGCCTCACACGTACACGGCCTTCGCGGTTGAAATCAGAAAGGGTTCGTCGACCGGCCCGGTGGTGTACCAATCGGGCGAGATTCAGGCGCCAGCCCGCGATGTCGTGACGGACGAGTGTGTTTGGGAGGTTCCGATCCATGCGGGCGACAAGTTGCCCAACGGGCAGGTCTTTGCCTCCAACACCCTGTACGCGTGGCGCGTGATCGCGCTGAACGCCAAGTTCACCCTGACCACGACGCCGATCACATGGTCGTCGTGGAACATGTTCCGCCTGGATGTGAATGCCCCGCTGGCGTCCTCCGGCTATGGCGCGATCAAGGCTGTCGTCAAGTACTATGGGCCTGCCACGAATCTGCTCAGCGGGCGCGTCAAGGTGCAGGTGTTCAACAACCGCGGCTTCACTGGCGTCCCGGCGGCGCAGTACACGCTGACCGACAGCGAGCTTGTATCGCTAGTCACACCCGGAACGACGGACGTGAATGCGTTCCTGGGCGGTTTGATGCCGAGCAGCTTGGTGGGCGACTCCTCTGCCGATAGTACAGCCTCGGGCAGCTTAGAGGGTAACTATTACGTGCGGGCGTTCATCGACCACAACCAAAACGGCGCGCGCGATGTGTGGGAGTCGTGGGGGTATGCCAACTACTACGGCGAGACCGACACGCCTTACGATGTGCGTCCGTTCCGGGTGGAGTTCTCATCGCAGACGCCGACCGCGACGATCATCATCGAAGACGCCGACTCGGATCAGGACTGGTTCCCGGACGCATGGGAGTACGAGCAGAATCCGACGAGCGCCGACTTCCTGAACCTGACAGGGCCGAATGCGGCGTGGACGGCTGGCGACACCGGGATTAACCCCTGGCTGCTGACCGGCACATCGTTCTCGAACGGTAGCACGTCCGGCGGATCGCCGTGGGGCAGCCCCGGGTTAATGTCGATGGCGCTGGGCACAACAGACGCGGACGGCGACGGCGTGGGCGATTTGGCCGAGCTGGTTCTCGGCATGAACCCCAACTCGGTATCGACGGCCCATGACGGCTATACGGATGCCGACAAGCTGAGCCTCGGCCTGTCCGGCGCCGATACGCTGGCGTTCGGCTTGACCGGCATCAGCACGGCTGTCAGCGGCGCGAAGGACTTGACGTGGAAGTTGGACGTGGCGAAGGCCGCCTCGGTGAGCCGGTCGTTCCTGAGCGCTATCACGGGCGTTGCCAGCGACGGGACGGTGACTTACAGCATCGAGTATACGCCTTCGCTGCTCAATGTCAGTTGGCAGAGCGTGCAGACAGGCACGGTGAAGTTGGATGGCACACAGACCTTCGAGCAGATGATCGACGCGAAGGGCGTGATCGATCCGGCCAAGGGCTTCTTCCGCGTGCGGCTGATCAAGTAGTCGGGCCGTTTTGGCTGGCTTAGAACGGATGGCTCTGAGGAGCGAGGGTGAGGCCTCCTCGTCAGGGCCTTCCGTTTTAAGCGGGCGGGGGTCTGCGAATAAGAGTATGGGTATGACACGGCTATCTTCACGGCAAGGCGGTTCTTCTGGAGGTTAGCCTGTGTGGCCACCTGATATGATCAAGGAATAAATTTATGATAATGAATCGAATACAGAGCGCGGTGGCGGTTGTTTTTTGTTCGGTTGTATTTATAGCGGCTGTCCAAGCGTCGGAGAGGCAGGTGCTGCAAGGCCATGTGCCGGCATCCGTGGCGCGCTTGCAGTCGACCGGCCCTCTTTTCGGCGCGACGAATCTGAATCTGGCGATCGGGTTGCCC